>JAOUNK010000015.1 GCA_029881015.1 Gammaproteobacteria bacterium
GAAAACGACAAGATCGCCGAGGCGCAGCTTCTTTGACGCTTTACTGCGCTCGAACCTCCGGGTCGGCAGGAATTCCAGCGCCACCCCGGTGAACTTCCCGTCGGCTTCGGCAAGTGAAACACGCCGCGCGCCACTCGCCGGATCGTGTATCAGCACCTGCTGGCGGGTGACCTTCTTCAACACCACGAAGTGATCGAACTCCCAATGGAGGATGCACGGCGTGGTCAAACGCCGGAGTTCGGACAGGCGACAACGCACTGCACGCGGTGACAGATAGAGGGCCTCGCCGATACGCGCAAGCGACGCAAGACTTGCTCCTGACAGCGACATGCCGAAGCGGCGACGCAGGCTGACGAGATCGTCGCTCCTGCCGAAGTAAGCGACGATCATGGCCATGCATGCCAGCCCGCATTCCGCGATGGTCGACTGCCGGATTACCGGCAGGCGACGCCGGCCAGACAGGCTCAACCAGGTCGCGGCGCTCGTTGGCATCTAGATACGCGCCAGCAGCGGCGCGAAAAACCACGCGGCAAGGCTGCGCCTTTCCAGCACGATGTCGGCGGCGAGGGCCATGCCGGGGCGCAACGGGTAACGACCCCGCTCATCCTGGACATGATCGGCAGCGAGCCGCACCCGCACCTTGTATGCCGCTTCCTGCATCCGGGACGCCACGGGCAAGTCACCCGGCAAGGAGACGAAAGCAGCGACCGCGTCTATCCTGCCTCGCGCCGACCCGAACTGCTGATGCGGAAACGCGTCGTAGCGAAGCCTGACCTCCTGCCCGGCCTCGATCATCCCGATGGCCGTGGAAGGCACGTAAACGTCGGCCAGCAGCGACGACTGCGCCGGGATGATCGTGGCCAGCAACTGCTGTGGCCTGACCGTGCTTCCGGCAGAAACATCGAGCGTGGCGAGAACGCCATCGACCGGCGCAACCACGACAACCAGGCGCTGTTCCTCGAGCCGCGCCAGCCGTTGCCGGAATTCACTGCGCTCGGCGCCGAGTATCGCGAGCTGGCGCTCCAACCCGATGCCGAGCCGCTCCCGGGCGGCGAGCAATTCCTTGTGCTGCCTTTCGAGCCGGCTTTCCTCCTGGCGCAGGCGCGCAACGGCCAGTCGCAGCCCGGTCAGTTCGTCCTGCTGCCGCAACAGCTCCACCCTGGCGATCGCACCGCGCTCGTAGGCCCGTCGCAGTTCGTCGACCCTTGCGATACTGCGTTGCACACGCTGCGCCTGCTGCCGCTGCTCGGCGACAAGCGCGTCCATTTCCCCTGCCACCCCATCGAGTTGGTGCTCGAGCGCCTGGTGATCTGCCATGAATTGCTCTCGCGCCAGCGTGTCGCGCACACCGACGGCCGCCAGTTGTTCCTGCAGCTGCAACTGTGCCTGCCGTGTCATTGCCGTACCGTTGTCGAGCTCGACGTCGGAGGAGAGCCGGACGATCGCCTCTCCTTGCCGTACCGGATCACCGGCTTTTCGCTCGAGTCTCACTACCGTTGCAAAGTCGTTGTGGGCCAACCGGGCGATCCCGGGCTCGACAACAAGCCAGCCGCGCACGGTTTCCTTGCGCGCATACTCGACACTCAGGATGAAGCCGCCGGCACAGACAACCAGGACTACGCAGTAGACCGCGAGCCAGATCAACGGTTTTGGCAGGACCGCGATCGGTCGACCATCCAGTCGCGTCGATAGCGAGTCGATCGCTTGCTGTCGGAACAGATCCTCGGGCATTCGCGTGTGCATGACACAGTAGTAAGGCGAGAACGCCCGCGAGCCAAAGCCCGAATAGTGGCAATACACACAAAAAGGCAGCGACCCATCGATACGGGCAGCCGATGCTTGCGCAGATGCCTGTCTGCAATTTACAACACGCAGGCTTTTCGCGTCGCGCGGAAAACGCTGCGGCGTATTCGCCACGTTGCATGTTCGACGCGTATTCGATCTCGATACGTTTTCCGGGCAGCGTTATCGGCAATCGGAACAAGGCGCGGCGCTCTTGCAACGATGCGTAAATCGCATGGCGTTTATGCCGCGTTACCTACAGTGCGTCATATATACAACACCAAAGCCGAGTGCTCGAATCTCCTCATGTGCTGTGCGCAGCTGGTACGGCGTGTTCTTAATTCTATTCAAGCGGGGAGATTACTATGAGTAAACCAAGTTGGTCATCCGGCCATTCCTGGCTGCTTGCGCTTTGTGTTGCGCTTGCCATCCCGGTCGGCGCGTCTGCGCAAACGACGGGAGACGAAATAACACTCGAAGAAGTCATTGTGACGGGGTCGCGAATCAAGCGCAGTGACTCGTCCAGCATCAGTCCGATCTCGGTGCTGACCGAGCAGGACATTGCCGTATCGGGCAACCTCACGCTCGAAAACTTCATCCAGGACCTGCCTGCCGTGAACGGCGGCGACTTTGGCGCCGGCGTTAACAACGGCAACCCGGGAATCGCGTCCGTTTCCTTGCGTGGACTCGGTCCCAACCGCACGTTGACGCTCGTCAACGGCAAGCGTTTTGCGTCCGCCTCCGTAAACGGCTTCGTCGATCTCAACATGATCCCGACAGCGATTGTCGAAAGGGTCGAGGTTCTGCGTGACGGCGCATCCACAGTCTACGGCTCGGATGCCATCGCCGGCGTTGTCAATATCATTACCAAGAAAGACTTCGAAGGTGTCGACGTGCAATTCGGCTATGACATCACGGACGAAAGCGACGGCGAGATGCTCAATGGGTCGGTTGTTTTCGGCAATACTTTCGAGAAGGGCAACTTCGTCCTTGGCGCACAGATCAACAAGCGCGAAGAAATTCGCCAGGGTGACAGGGCGTACTCGGCGTGCCCGTTGTTCGATGACGGTGTGCAGACAATCTGTGGCGGCAGCCCGACGACAACCCCCGCACAGTTCACGCCACTCGGCGCCGATTCAGCGATTGGCGGCCACGTCCTCGATGCGGACGGCGTCACCGTGCGGCCGTTCGATGCGGCACGCGATGCGTTCAACTTCGCGGCGCTCAGCTACCTCACGACTCCCCAGGACGTTTACAGCGCCTACGCCGCGGTCAACTACGAGCTGTTCGAGGCACCTGCACTGGGTGCGGTCAATGCCAACCTGGAGATGAACTTCTCTAACCGTGAGTCCGACCAGTTACTGGCCCCGGTAGGCACCTTTGGTGGCTGGATTACCTCACAGGAGCATCCGGACAATCCCTTCGGCGACGCACTATGCGCGAGCAATCCCCTGTGTACGGCACCCCAGGACGTAGCAACGTCCCGGCGCCTGACAGAGTCCGGTGGTCGCCGCTTCACGCAGGATGTGAACACGTGGCGCATCGGCGCGGGACTTGACGGCCAGTTCGAAAATGGCTGGACATGGGACGTGAACTACACCATTGCGAAGTGGGAAGACAGCCAGCGCGACGAAGGCCGACCGAATCGTCCGAATATCGAGAACATGATGGATCCGACCTTGTGTGCCGCCGCGACCAATGGTTGCCCGGGCGTCTACAATCCTTTCATCAGTGACAGCATGACCGCTGCACAGGTTGCCTACGGCTTCGTCGGTGTGAACACGAAGAACGAATCGACGTTGAACGTAATGCAGCTCAACTTCTCCGGCGACATGGGTGGTTTTGAACTGCCTGGCGGTGAGATCGGTTGGGCGATTGGCTATGAGAATCGCCGCGAGAGCGCCGCTTCCAAGCCGGACGGTGGTGCAGCCATCGGCGCCATTGCCTTTACGCCTGGCAACGTCACGGGCGGCAAGTACGAGGTTGACGAGATCTATGGAGAGCTCGTGCTGCCAATTCTCTCTGGCGCACCAATGGCCGAGTTGCTGACCTTCGAAGCATCGGCTCGCTGGACGGACGTCGACTTCCTGAACGATTCCGACACGGTGTTCAAGGCAGCGCTCGAGTGGGCGCCGGTTGAGGACATCCGTTTCCGTGCCACCTTCTCTGAAGGCTTCCGCGCGCCGAACATCAGCGAGTTGTTCCTTGGTATACAGCAGTCCGCTGAGTCCTACACCGATCCTTGCCGCAACTACGGTACGTCCGGCACAGACGCCAACACGGTCGCGAACTGCCAGGCTGACGGCCTGGCTCCGGACTTCAACCTCGCAACGTTCCAGGCGACAACCCTGCAGGGCGGTAACCCGAATCTCCAGCCGGAGACCTCCGAGTCACTGACGTTCGGTCTCGTCTTCACACCGAGTTTTCTTGAAGACCTGACGGTCTCCATCGACTACTTCGATATCGAGATTACCGATGCCGTAGGCACTGCGCCGACGTCGGAAGTGATCTCCGCCTGCTACGCAAGTGTCGGGTTCTCCGATCCCCTGTGCGCGCTGATCGTCGGTCCGGCCTTCCCGGGCGTTGACGAAACACCGTCACCGGCGGCACCCACGCGTCGCAACTCGAACCTGCAGATATCGGGTGTCCTGCAATCGAGCGCCAACCTGGCGACGTACCAGACCAGCGGCATCGACTTCCAGGTGGACTATGGCTTTGAAAGCGGTATCGGCCTGATCGACCTGTTCGCCAGTGGCACTTACCTCAGCGAGTACGACTACCTGCCCTTCTCGGGTGGCGAGTTGATTCAGCTTGCCGGCTTCTTTGGCGGAGACCCCGCCTTCGGTAACCCGGCGGCGTTCGCCGAGTGGCAGGTGAACTACGGTGTCACGCTAACCCGTGATGACTGGGGCGCCAACCTGACTGCCAGGTACATGAGTGAGACGGATGACATTGACGCCGCTCCCGCGAACCTGTCGAACACGGCCGATGCGATTACGTATCTCGATGTCCAGGGGTACTACAACTGGAAGGATCTCACCTTCACGCTTGGCGTTCGTAACCTGACCGATGAGGAGCCGCCTTACGTCACCGCATACGATGACATGAATACGCTTCAGTTCAGCTACGACACTCAAGGTCGTTACATCTACGGAAGGGCCTCGTTCAGCTTCTAGAAGAGACACCTTTTCGTTACGAAAGAGACCTCCAGGGGAAACCCTGGAGGTTTTTTTGACTCTAATGAGCATCGAAATCCAGAGCTTTCAAATGAAAAGAAGACTTGCCGTCTTGCTGTTGCTATGCACCCAGACCACGCTGGCGGATGGGGTCGCGTTGATCCAGTGCCGGCAACTGGAGGACATCGCGGAACGCGTTGCCTGTTACGACAAAGTGGTGGACGCGCGCTACCCCGTGGCCGCGGGCGAGCGCGCGGAACCGGCCGCCACGGCAGTCCCGGATGCCCAGTCCCTTTTTGGCACGAACGACGCGCAAGCCCGGCGCATCGTCGAAACGTCGCTTGCCGTCGAACAATTAGACCAGATCGAGGCGACGGTTACGGGGATTGGTGAATCGGCAGGCAGGAAGCTGACCGTGACGCTCGACAATGGACAAACCTGGCGGCAGCTCGACAATCAGACCCTGCGTCTAAAGAGCGGCGAAACGGTCGTCGTTCGCAAAGCCAGCCTGGGCTCGTACCTCATGGAGAAAAAATCCGGGAGCCGCCGCATCCGCGTGAAACGCGTGGATTAGGCCGGCAGGGCGCTAGCGCAGATCCGACTCCAGCGCCTGCAACTTCCTCGTATACCCGGAAACCAGCTGTGCCGTCTCGGCGGTATCCCTCGCCTTTTCGTAGTCTCTGGCGGCCAGGTCGAATTCCTTCATCCGGTAGTGGACGAGCCCTCTCAGGAAGTAGAACTGATGCTCGTCCTTCTTGAGCCTGATCGCTTTTGCCAGGAAAGCCAGGGCCTCCTCGAGCCTGCCGTCCTGGTAGGCCGCTCGCGCCAGGTGGTAATGGTAGTAAGGATGCCGATCCCTGTAGTAGGTCACCTTGTCCGTGTACCAGGCGGCCTCTTCCTCGCGCCCCAACTGGTGGAGCACACCTGCGAGGTTTACCAGTGCCGACTTGTTGGAAGGCTGGATCGACAGGGCTCGCCGGTAAGCCTGTACTGCCATGTCGTGGCGGTCGTGGTGTGAGTACAGGACCCCGAGATTCACCCACAATCCGGCAACCTCCGGGTCCGTCTCGATCCCCTTCTTGAGGTATCGAAACGCCTTTTCCGAATTGCCCGCCTGCAATGACTCGACGGCCAGGTTACTGAGATACAGCGCGAATGCGTAGTTGTCCGTGACCTTCCGCGTGTCGTAATTGCCGTTGTACTCGGCGGTGTTGAAATCCACCACGTAGTCACCCGCGAAACTGATATCTCGCCTGACGCCCTTGACGCGCACGTTGATGTGGTTGTTCAACAGGATCATCTCCCCATCGGCCCTGAAACTGGGTGGTATGTCCACCATCTGAAACGTCACATCCAGGTTTGCCTCGCGAGCGAGGGCGGCAAACAGCAGCGAAAAGGACAGGCAGTTACCCTCGCGGGTTTCAAAGGTCTCTATCGCCGTGTGCGTGCGATTCACGTCGTAGTCCAGCGCCAACAACCCGTCATCGATCATCCCGCGGACGAGCTTTCTCAGCCTCGAGCGTGCCTGTGGGTCGTCTTTCACCTTTGCAGCAACGTAGTCCCGCAGCTCGTCGTTGAGCGCCATGATCTCGTCCGTCCTGATGTCGGACACATCGATGCGCGCACCGAACAAGGCCTCTCCGGACAACAGGTCGTCACTCGCCACCGGAGGACTGACGACAAGGGGCGTGCAGGCCGCGAGGCAAGAACAAGCGAGTACTAACGAGCGTGTGTATTTCATCGAGGACTTTTTGCAACGGTTAACGAAAGAGATCACACGGGGTAAGACCAGCATAGCAAGCTGCAAATTCCGTAATCTTCGTTTTCGATGCACAACTCGTGCGTTCTTTTGCAAACGCTTGACTTGCAGAGCACCGGCTGGACACTGAGACGAGCAATGAATTTCGGGTAAACACCATGTGGCGCAGGCTCGAACAATTTCTGGCGGTGTTCTTGACGTTGTTCGCGTCCACCGCCGCCTGCGGCCAGACGTTGTACTCGTTCGACACGGACGATGACTTTTTCGCGCCCGCCGCCGACTGGCCGGCCTGGCAGGACACCCTCGACCGCCATGCCGCCGAACGTGAATCCATCCGCCGCTGCGTGGCTGACGACGCGGCCTGCCCGCTGCGGCTGCGTGGTCTTCGACATCTCCTGGTGAAAGGCGCCGGTCTGACAACGGAGCAACAGGTTCGACTGGTCAATCGCTACATCAACAAGCAGCGCTACAAAGACGACCGCATCGGTTCACGGTCCCAGGCCGGCAACCAGTGGGAAACCCTGACGGAGTTCCTCCAGGCCGGCGGTGACTGCGAGGATTTCGCTGTCGCCAAGTATTTTGTCCTGCGAGAGTTTGGCGTTGACGCGGAGGATATGCGCATCGTCATTGGGAGGGAATCACGGCGTGCCACCCATCACGCAATGCTCGCGATCAGGTTCGATGACGGCGTTTGGCTGCTTGAGAACGACAACACAATTCATCGAAACGGCTACCAGGATATCAGCCGGTTCGTCTATGCGATCAATGAGCAGGGGATTTGGGACCACGAGAAGTTTGAATAGACCAGGAAAGGGGAATTGAAGATGAAGAGGCTATTACTTGTGTGTATTTTCGGCGGCGCGCTTTCGTCGGCCGCCCTGGCAGCGGACCCGTATGAAAGGTGGCTGGCGATCCAGAGTCAGCGCGGCACGGAGATCGAACTCATCCGCGTCGCGAGCGAGAAGCCCTTGGTCGCTACCGAGGAGACGGATCCGGAGGTCGCGGACATCCTCGAGGAGCTCGAGGCCATCGAAAGCGAAGTCTCGAGTGGCGGCGATCGCGATGCGGATGACGATTCCGCATAACAGGCAGTTTGGCCGGCGAACGTTGCAGCAGGGCCAGGCCCTGCTGCAACCTGCTACCCGCCTCAGAACATTCGCTTGTTGAAGGCCGATTCGAGATAGATGCGCAGTGCCGACGTTCCCGTCTTGCGCTGCCGCTGCCGTGGACTGATCACGACGACCTCGCGGCCGGCCGATTCGAGTTCCGGCGTGAGGTCGACGAGGCGACCGGCACGCAGGTAGGGCTCGCACATGTAGTGTGGCAGGCGCGCGATTCCGAGGCCCGCCAGCGCCGCCTCCCGCGCTTCCAGCAGTCCGGACACCTTGTGCTTCGCCTTGACCGTCACCGTCGTCACGTTGTCGCCGCGCCCGAAGCGCCACGAGTGCGTGTCGCGATCCGATGATTCTACGATGCAGTCATGGGCCTCAAGGTCGAACGGCGAGCGCACCGGGTCGTGTTGCGAGGCATAGTCGATGCCGGCAAAGATGGATTGGCGCACGTAGGCAATCGTGTTCGTCCAGCCACCGGCGATGGTTACAGGTGCAAGTGCAATGCCGATGTCGACGGAGTCGATCGCTTCTTCAGTCCACACGGTAATCGGCCGTCGGTCGATTCGGATCCCCGGATTCTCCGACTCGAAACTGCCGAGCCGGTCTTCCAGGTAGCGATCGATGATGTCCGGGGGCGCGCCGACGACGATTGGCGATGTGTTCGCGATAATCGCGCCGACAGTCGCGAGAGACAGCGCATTCGCGGCGGACTCAAGCATGATTTCACACTGCTCCAGGCAGCGCTGCCCCGCATCAGTGACCGCTATATGCTTTGGCGTTCTATCGAGCAGCTTGACGCCCAGGTTGCGTTCGAGTGAGCCAAGCCGCCGACTGATTGTCGTGCGCTCCAGCCCAAGGTCAGCCGCACACCTCGATATGCCGCCGGCCTGTACGATTTTCGCAAATAGTGCCAGGTCCGCCACCTGCTTCAGTTCACCGTGCATACACATCTGTCTCCAACGAAATTAATTCTCTGTTACCTATAGAGTCCCGGGGCGGCAATATGGTTGTTGCGTTTCGTGCGTTAACGCAACCCTGCGCGCGCGATCTGTGCGGATTGTGAAACGTTGCACATCGGTAACAACATCAATGGAACCTGTCGCCGATTCCCGCTGTCTTAGCTTCTGCAGTTGCGAATTCACGCAAAGGGGAGACTGTGGGGATGAAACGGCGCAGACCGGAACTGGACAAATACGATGTGGCAATCCTGTCGGCACTGTCGGTCAACACTCGCTTGACTACTGTCGAGCTTGCGCAACAGGTGCACCTGTCACGCACTGCCGTGTCACGTCGAATATCCGCGTTAAAAAGAATGAACGTCCTGAACGATGCGGCGGATGTCCTCAACTACGAGTCGATTGGATTCAAGGTGCGCGCCAGCGTCGAGATCTCGGCCCCTGGCCAGGCGACGCATATCATCAAGCCGAAGCTCCTGATGCGTCCCGAGGTGCTCAGCGTTGCCGTAATGGCCGGTGACGGCCTGCTGTGCCTCGACGTCATTGCCATCGACATGGAGCACTTGCATAGCTTTATCAACTCGGTGCAGAAGAACGGCGACACGACGACGAAGGTCATCTTCGCCGAGGAGAAGTCCCGCCTCACGCTGGTCGAGCGCATGCAAAAGCTCAGCGAAGAAACCAGCAGCGGCCTCGTCCGTACCTAGAGCGCCTGCTATCCTCCCGGCATGACGAATGCCGATGTCCTTGTTATTGGCGGCGGTGCCGCCGGCCTCATGTGTGCCATTACCGCGGGGCGGCGCGGGCGCAGCGTCGTCGTGATGGAAGGGTCCAACAGGGTCGGCAAGAAAATCCTGATGTCCGGCGGCGGGCGCTGCAACTTCACCAACCTCTATTGTGGCCCGACAAACTTCCTTTCCCACAACCCGCATTTCTGCAAATCGGCGCTGTCACGCTACACGCAGCATGACTTTATCGCGTGGGTTGAAGAACATGGCATTGCTTACCACGAGAAGACGGCGGGCCAGCTGTTCTGCGACGAATCATCAAAGGAGATCGTCGCCATGCTGCTTCGTGAATGCGACACGGCCGGCGTACGCATCGTCACCGACTGCGACATCCAGAGCATCGCGTTTACCGGGACGTACGAGGTCACGTCCGGGAGTGGCGCGTTCGCGGCGCCGTCCCTGGTAATCGCGACAGGTGGCCTGTCTATCCCGAAGATGGGCGCATCCGGGTTCGGGTACGACATTGCCCGGCAGTTCGGGCTCAATGTCCTTGCCACACAGGCAGGCCTCGTCCCGTTTACGTTTACCGGTGCCTTGCACGAGATGATGCAGCGCCTTTCCGGCATCAGCGTTCGCGCCGCGGTCACCGCCAATGGCACTACGTTTACCGACGACGTCCTGTTTACGCACCGGGGCCTGAGTGGGCCGGCGATCTTGCAGGCCTCGAGTTTCTGGCAACCGGGTGACGCGATCGACATCGATCTCCTGGCCGGCATCGATGCTGCACAATGGCTCATCGCCGCGAAATCGGAACAGCCGCGAGCCCTCCTGCGTACGGCGCTGGCGAAGTATATTGCCCGGGCACTGGTTGCCGAGTTGCAGGACCACCTCTGGCGCCGACGCGCGGAAATACCCCTGACCGAACTCAGCAACGACGTCCTGCGCGAGATCGGCAACACGCTCAACCAATGGCGGATCAAGCCGGCGGCAACAGAAGGATACCGGACTGCGGAAGTCACGCTCGGCGGCGTCGACACCGGCGAATTGTCGTCGAAGACCATGGAGTCGCGGCGCCAGCCGGGTCTGTATTTCATCGGCGAGGTCGTCGACGTGACCGGCCACCTCGGCGGGTTCAACTTCCAGTGGGCCTGGTCGTCCGGCCATGCCGCGGGCCTCGTCGTCTGATTTGCTAACGTTTTCGCGCTACGCTACATCCAATTGAACATGGCGGCAGTTATCGAGATCGGCAGCAGCCCGCCGTCACAGGCGGATTTTCACCGGGTAATTACGCAGCGCTCCGATCGCTGGTACTCGGCATGCCTGAAAATAACCCGCAACCCGGACCTCGCCGCCGATGCCGTGCAGGATGCCCTGCTGAACGCGTGGCGCAAGCGCGGCCAGTTCAGGAACACCGCCCGCCTGGACACCTGGATCCATCGCATTGCCGTCAACGCGGCCCTCAACCTGTTGCGAAAGTCCCGTCCCGGTGTGTTCGAGGCGCTCGATAGCGACGTCGAGGACGATGCGGACAGGCCGGACCAGGTCCTGCAGGATCATGAGCTCGAGAGCGACCTTGCCGCGTCGCTGGCACGGCTCAGTGAAGTGGAACGCGTGTGCTTCGTGCTCAAGCACCTCGAGCATTGGCGCACCCGCGAAATCTCGGAGGAAATCGGCACCAACGACGGATGTGTGAAACAGGCCGTGTTTCGCGCAGTGCACAAGCTGCGCGCCGACATGCAGCACCTTGAGAGACTCGAATCATGAATGACAAGACCGACGACATCATTGCCGCACACCGTGCGGATATCCACTCGCCGCCGCCGGCCACCGTGCAGAGATGGCACGACGCGCTTGATGCGGCCGCCGCCGCGGAGGCCACCCGTGACGTACCGCGGCCGCGCGTGCTGCAACCATCCTCGTTCTTCCTGGGGATGGCCATGGCCGCGGCGCTCGCCCTGGGTATCGCAATAGGCTTCTTCGTTGCCGACGAGGATCCGGTTACCGAACTGCCGCTGGTAGCCGAAAGCCCGCGCCCGGCCAACGCGGTTCCCGGCGCCTTGTCGCGCGGCCTGCAGGTCCACTTTCGCGATAGTCGCGCACAGATCATGAGCCTGCCCGAGGCCCAGGACCGGACGATGCTGGTCCTGCGCATCATCGAGCAGAACCGCATGTTCGAGAATGCCGCTACCAGCAACGACGCACCGAAACTCGCCCGCGTCCTGCGAGCTTTCGAACCGATCCTGCTGCAACTGGCTGCGGACGACCTCGCGCCGGCGGATGCTGAAGCGCTGCAGGCACAACTCGCCTTCGAGCTGAACGTGATGCTAACCAAACTGGGTGCCGAATCATCAGATGACACACAGCCACACGATTTAGGAAATACGACATGAACAGAATCACAAGACTGGCGCTCGGCACCGTTCTCCTGTTGCTGGCAACGGGCAGCCTCGCTCAAACCGCCGCAGGCAACGATGCCGACAGCCTGCGCATGGCCGCGCTCGAGGCGCTGATCACCGCACCCCCGGAGCGCGCACTGCCCATTGTCGACAAGGTCCTCGCGGGTAACCACAGTGCCGAGCTCAAGGAGCGCGCACTGTTTATCCTGAGCCAGATCGAGAGCCCGGAATCGCAGGCCCGCCTTCTCGCGTTCGCGAGTGACAGCCAGGGCGAACTGCGGACTGAGGCTATTCGCATGATAGGTATTGGCGGCGACGAGACAGCGCTCGCCAGCCTCGGCGACATCTACCGCAGCGGCGATGCCGGTGTCCGGGATGCCGTGTTGGAGGCATACCTGATAGCCGGTGACGCGGACGCTGTCTTCGACATCGCGACGAGCACCCAGGATGAAGAGGCTTTTTCGAACGCCGTCGGCATGCTCGGCGCAATGGGCGCCCATACGCAACTACGTGAATTGCGCAACAGGGCCGGGCTGTCGGACTCACTGATCGAAGCCTATGCGATTTCGGGTGACGCGGACTCGCTGCGCGAGCTTGCTATGAACGACAGCAACCCGGCGATGCAGCTCAAGGCGATTGAAGCCCTCGGTATCGTCGGCGGTGCCGATGTCAGCCAGCTACTTGTCGATCTGTACCGGCGCACGACAAACGACGATGTCCGGGATTCCGCGCTGCAAGGCATGTTGATCGCGGGACACGACGCCGGGGTACTGGAGCTCTACAGGAATGCAAAAGACGCGGCCGAGAAACGCCGGCTTCTCGAGTACCTTGTCATTATGGACAGCGACGCTGTCTGGGACCTGATCGACACTGCACTTGAAGGGGCGCAGTAATGCGCGCCGGCAGGGCTTTCGTGCTGGTTCTTGCGGGGCTCGCTTTTTTCTGGAGCGCGCCGGCCAGCAGCGAGCTGTCGATTGGTGCAGCCGACGGCTGGTACAAGTGGCAGGTCGAGGGCACCGCGACGACGCTGTACCTCCACCAGGAGCGCGGCCAGCCGACCGGCATCCGGGTGTTCAGTCCGGACTGCCGCCTGGCGATGAGGGGCATCACCGGCGAGGTTGCGGATATGGGATCGGTCTCGGTTGACGATAGCGTCGCCCTGCTGCTCCGTATCGCGCGCGACGAGAACTTCGATATGGACCTGCGGCAGGAAGCGTTGTTCGGACTCGCACAGTCGAACTCGGACACCGCGTACGCCTATCTCGACGAGGTACTGTTCGGCGAATAGCTGTCGCCAGCACGATATGCACTAAGTGCATACCGGTATAACGAAAGCGTCTGGGGATCGCCTTGTCCCCGATTGCCGTCTCTATAGACTCGGCACTCTTATGAACGCAAACGTTGAAACCCTGTTTCCGAACCGGACCGAGGTCTATGACAGTATCGTCGACCTCGTGCCCGGACCGAACAACCCGACACCCATGGTGCGCCTCGGCGAGCGCTTCAATGCGCACCGGGGCTTCGAACTCCTCGTAAAACTCGAGGGCATGAATCCCTTTGGCTCGATCAAGGATCGCACCGCCTGGTACATGCTGAACGGCTTGCAACTCAAGAAAGGCCAGTCACTGGTCGAGCCCTCGGCCGGCAACACGGGAATCGCCCTTGCCGCACTGGCCAATGCCCAGGGCATACCGATCGAGATCGCCGTGCCCGATGGTGCGCCGGAAGAGAAGAAGGCATTGCTCCGCTTCCTTGGCGCTGAGCTGATCGAGGTAGAGGACGAGCTGTGCCCCATCTACCCGTCGGAAGGTGCCCGCGGGGTCGTCAAGAGCATGGTCGAAAGCGAGGCTTACGGCGGCAAGTACGTGAGCCCGAACCAGTACGAAAGCGAGCTCAATGTCGCTGCGCATTACCACACGACAGGACCGGAGATCTGGCGCCAGACCGGTGGCCGAATCGACTTTTTCTTTGCCGGTATCGGCACCGGTGGCACGATAACCGGCGTCGGCCGCTACCTGAAGGAACGTAACCCGGACATCAGGATCATCGGCGTAGAGCCGGCCACTCGCCACCACAAGCTGTCCGGGCTGAAGCGGGTCACCGGGCTGCCCGACGAGCATTTCCCGGCAATCCTCGACCAGGACGTTGTCGATGAGTTTGTCTCGGTGACCGATGACGATGCATTTGCGGCCGGCATCAGGGTCGCGCGGACCGAGGGCGTGATGGTCGGGCCGACCACGGGTGCGTTATTGCACGCTGCGCATGAGTGGGGCGCCGACCACGAAGGGACGGCCGTCGTCATCTCGGGCGACAGCGCCGCGAAGTACGTGTCCGCCTACGCCGAGTATCTATAGCGCGACGACCTTGCGCCCGAACTCACTGACCTGCTCCCAGTCGGTGAATTCGACGGTTTGGGTCGGGTCCGTCGGTCCTTTCGTCATCCACATGATGAAGCGGATCATGGTCCGGTCGAACGCGCCCAGCGACGGGTAGTCGATCCTGCCCGCGAATACCGCGAGGTTCTGCGGCTGCCAGTCGATCTGCGTAAGGAATTTCTGCAGGTAGGGATTCGTTTCGGGTGTGTTCTTCTCGGGCTTGCGAGCCACCACGTTTACGGAAAACAGCGCGTTGGGATGCGCTTCGAGCACCGCCTGGTTCTTCCCGATGAACTCGTACACGGTCCGCTGGTGTTTGCCGTAGCGGATGCTGGCGCCGATGACGACCTTGTCGAACTCCCGCCCTTCCAGCGACGGACCGTCGGCCAGGTCGACGATTTCCACGGTATCGCCGCCGTCCTCGATCACGGCCTGCAGGCGCCTGCAGATCTCCACCGTATGACCGTCGGTTGTCGAATAGAGTAAGAGTACTTTTGCCATATCGGGCCTCCGCGCCGGAGCATAGGTGGAATCCATAACTGTGCCTGCGCCGGAAATCCCTTACAACAATCCTGCGGGAGAATATCCATGGAGAGCCACGCCGAAATCGAGCAGGTAAGGGCGCAACTTCGGGCGATTCACGACCGGGCAACGGCCCTGGAAGAGAAATACGCGACGGAACTGGCCAACGTCCACCCTGCGAACCGGGAGGGCTCCAGGAACTTCGTCCACTACCTTGCGTTACGCGAGGTGCACACGCACGAGCTTCGCACGCAACTGCGTCGGCTCGGCCTGTCGTCACTCGCGCATGCCGAACGCAACGTGCTGGGCTCCATTGAGGCCGTGCAATCGGCCATCGACCGGCTGCTCGGCAGCGCCGCAGCGGATCGCGACGCGCTGGCTGCGGCACTGTGCCGGTCGAACCCGACCGCCATCGAGCACTGCCGGGCCATGTTCGGCCCGGACCCTGACGGACGGCATGTCAGGATCATGGTAACGCTGCCCACGGAGGCGGCGGACAATCTCGCGCTGGTCGCGGAGATGCTGGCGGCCGGTATGAACCTCGCGCGAATCAACTGTGCACGGGACGACGCGACGACCTGGCGGCGCATGATCGGAAACGTACGCCAGGCGGCGACCAACGCCGGTACCGAGTGTCGTATCGTCATGGACCTGTCCGGCCCGAAGCTGCGAACCGGGGACCTGGAACCGGGACCCGGCGTCATTCACATCCGCCCGAAGCGGGATCCCCTGGGCCAGGTCATCGCACCGCGCCGCATCCGCCTGATTCCCGACGATGTCCTGCATCGCGGCACCAAGGTCGCGGTGATACCGGTCCCTCGTGCCTGTATCGACCATGCACGCGAAGGTGACGAGATTCGCTTTCGCGATACACGCGGCAAGAAACGCCGGCTAGAGGTCGTCGCCAGGGACGACAAAGGACTGGTGCTCGAGTCTTTCCAGGGCGCTTACATCGCAACCGGCACCAAGCTGACCCTGCTGCGCAACGATAACGACGAAAAGCTCGTTTACAAAGTGGGCGACCTGCCCGCCGTCGAACAGCCACTGCTTCTGCGCGCTGGCGACACCCTGACCATTCATCGCGACAACATTCCCGGGGAACCGGCCGCCGAGGATGCGGACGGCAAGGTGATCCGCCCGGCGCACATCGCATGCCAGCAACCCGAGGTCTTCGAGTACCTGTCGCCGGGCGATGTGGTATCGCTCAACGACGGCAAGATCTCAGGGATCATCAGGGAGGTCAGTGACGATCGGCTCGACGTCGAGATCACCAAGGCCAAACCGACCGGAAGCAGGCTGCGCGCACAACGCGGGATCAATTTCCCCAACAGCGATATTCGCTTGCCGGGCCTGACGGCGACGGACAGGACGAACCTCGCTTTCGTTGCAGAGCACGCCGACGCGGTCAGCCTTTCCTTTGTGCGCAAACCCAGGGATGTCGAGGCTCTGGTGCAGGAACTCGACGCTTTGTCCGCCGACAAGCTCGGCCTTGTCATCAAGGTCGAGACTCGCAAGGCTTTCAAAAACCTCCCCAGGATCATGCTTGCCGCAATGCGCCGCTACCCGATTGCGTTGATGATCGCTCGGGGTGACCTGGCCGTCGAATGTGGCTGGGATCACCTGGCCGAGCTGCAGGAGGAAATCCTGTGGGCCTGCGAAGCGGCTCGCGTACCCGTGATGTGGGCCACGCAGGTGCTGGAACAGGAGACCAAGAAAGGCCTGCCTTCGCGTGCGGAAATAACAGACGCGGCGCAGTCGCAGCGCGCGGACTGCGTCATGCTGAACAAGGGTCCGCACATTCTTGCGGCCATTCGCACGCTGGACAGCATCCTCGGGCGGATGCAGTCGCTGAGATTCAGGAAATCGACCTGAATCCCAGCGTCCTGCCGGGCATTCTCTAGTTCCGCAGCTTCGCCTGGGCGGCAGCCAGGCGCGCAACCGGAACTCGCGGCCCTGAACACGACACATAGTCCAAACCGACGTCGTGACAGAACTGGATCGATTCCGGGTGACCGCCCTGCTCGCCGCAGATCCCGATCTTCAGGTCTTTGCGCTGTTCGCGACCGCCCTTGACGGCCATCTTGATCAGCTTGCCAACGCCCTTGGTGTCGAGCACTTCGAACGGGTTGTCCTGCAGGACACCCGACTCATTGTACATCGGCAGGAACTTGTTCTCCGCGTCTTCACGCGAGAAGGAGAACGTTGCCTGCGTCAGGTCGTTTGTGCCGAATGAGAAGAACTCGGCCACGCCGGCCAGGTGCCAGGCACGCGTGCAGGCGCGGACGGTCTCGATCATCGTGCCGAACTTGAACTTGAGCTTCTTGCCGTGCTCCGTCTCGAGCTTCGCCACGATCTCGTCCGCCCGTTGTTTGACGTGCGTGATTTCCTGCACCGTAATAACCTGCGGGACCATGATTTCGGGCAGCACATCTACGCCATTTTCGGCGCACTGCATGGCGGCCTCCAGCACCGCACGAATCTGCATCTCGTAGATTTCCGGATACGTGATACCCAGACGCACACCGCGATGACCCAGCATCGGGTTGACTTCCTCGAGCTCCCGGACCTTGCGCAACATGCGTTCCTTGTGAGCAAGGGAGTCGTTGACGTACTCCTCGCTCAACTCCTGTAGCACCTCCGGCAGATTCACAGCGTGATCCAGGGTCGCAATAGCGGTCTGGCGACCGCGGACGATCTTGCGGTACAACTCGAGGCTGTCGATCTGCTCGAGCAGATCGTGCTCGGTGGGCAGGAACTCGTGCATCGGCGGGTCGAGCAGCCGCACGGTGACGGGATTGGGCGCCATTTCGGTAAATAGCTGCACAAAGTCCTCCCGCTGGATTGGCAACAGCCGCTCCAGCGCCGCCCTGCGATCGCTCTCGCTGTTCGCGAGGATCATGTCGATCACGATCGGCAGGCGATCGACGGCGTTGAACATGCGTTCCGTTCGGCACAGGCCGATGCCCATGGCACCGTACTCCCGGGCGCGCTTTGCGGCCTCGGGCGTGTCGGCATTGGCCATGACCTTGAGCGTCGCCGTTTCGTCCGCCCAGCCGAGGAGCTCGTGCAGTTCGTCGGAGAAATGCGCCGGTATCGTCGGGATGGCGCCGAGGTACACCTCGCCCGTGCCACCGTTGAGCGTAATTACGTCGCCTTCGTGAATGATCTGGTCACCGACGCGCGCGAGGCGTGCTGCTACATCGACAACGATACCCTCGGCACCGGCGACGCACGGCTTGCCCATGCCCCTCGCGACAACGGCCGCGTGCGAGGTCTTGCCGCCGCGACTCGTCAGGATTCCCTGTGCCGCGAAAAAGCCGTGAATATCCTCCGGCCGCGTTTCTTCTCGCACGAGAATAATCAGTTCACCTTCGTTGCCGAGCTTCTCGGCAAGGTCCGCGTCGAATACGCATTTGCCCGATGCCGCGCCCGGCGATGCGGGCAATCCCAGTACCACGGGTTCGGCAGTGCTCGACGGGTCGAGCGTCGGGTGCAGCAGCTGCTCGAGCAGGTCAGGCGGGACCCGCAGCAACGCCTCGTCGCGTGTGAGCAGGCCCTCGCGGAACATCTCGACCGATGTCTTCACCGTGGCCGCCGCATTCATCTTGCCGTTGCGTGTCTGCAGGCAATAGAGCGTGCCCTTCTCGATCGTGAACTCGTAGTCCTGCACTTCCTTGTAATGCAACTCCAGCGTGTTTCGCAGTTCGACGAGTTGTGCGTACTGCTCGGGCATCTCCTTGCCGAGATCGACAATGGGTTTCGGTGTCCGAATGCCGGCCACCACGTCTTCGCCCTGGGCGTTGGTCAGGTACTCACCGAACATCTCGTTGTCGCCCGTGCCCGGGTTGCGCGTAAAGCCCACGCCGGTCGCACAGTCGTCGCCCTTGTTGCCAAACACCATTGTGCAGACGTTGACGGCCGTACCGTTCGCCATGTCGGGGGTGATATTGAACTCGCGGCGATAATCCACGGCACGCTTGCCCATCCAGGACCGGAACACGGCCTCGACCGCCAGCGTGAGCTGCTCGAACACGTCTTCCGGGAACGAGCGGCCGGCTTGTTCGCGAAATACCTCGAGGAATCTTTCGCTGATTTCTTTCAGGTGTGCGGCATCGAGGCCGACATCGGCCTTGATGCCGACGCGCTGTTTGACTTCGTTGAAGTGTTCGTCGAAGTGCTCGTCATCGATGCCGAACGCGACCTTGCCGAAAAGCTGGATAAAGCGGCGATACGCGTCGTAGGCGAAGCGCTCATCGCCGGTTTGTTCGATCAGCCCCTGCAACGTCTCGGCATTCAGTCCGAGGTTGAGGATGGTGTCCATCATGCCCGGCATCGAGAGTGCCGAGCCGGACCGTACCGATACGAGCAACGGATCCGGGCCCGCGCCGAAGGTCTTGCCGGTTTCTTTTTCGAGGTCCGCGATCTGCCCACGAACTTCCGCCATGAGCCCCTCGGGGAGCGCGTTGCGTCTCAGGTATTCGCGGCAGGCCTCGGTAGAAATCACGAAACCCGGAGGGACGTTGAGCCCGATCTGCGTCATTTCGCAGAGATTGGCACCCTTGCCGCCGAGAAGTTGCTTGTTCTTGCCGTCGCCCTTGGCGAACGAAAATACGAGTTTGCTCATGATGGGGTCTTTCTGCCTGAGGTAATGGATATTTTTCGTAGATGTTCAGGCAATTACCGCGCAATCACCATAGCGGCAAACCCCTAAAAGTATGAGATATTCACACCGTAATGATCACGGAACTTGACGGACAGGGTCTGGCATTGTCGGGCGGCGGCTACCGCGCCAGCCTGTTTCACCTGGGTGTCACGCGCCGCTTGCATGAGCTCGGCATCCTGCAGGACACCACCCGGCTCTCCAGCGTGTCCGGTGGCAGCATTCTCTCCGGCTTTCTTGCGCACCGGATGCTCGACCGGGGCGCCACCCGGCTCGCCTTCGATGACTGGGAGCGGGAGGTGTCGGCGCCTTTTCGCGAGATGGCCCGCCGGGACATTCGCACCGGGCTATTCTTTCGTCACCTCGCCTGGAACTGGGCCTGGCCGGCGCCGCGCGCCCGGGGGCTCGAGAAGGCCTTGCGCCGACACATCGGGCCGCGCACGCTCGTCGAGCTTCCCGCCCGGTCGGGCGACGGCATCGAGTTTATCTTTCTTGCAACGAACATCGAGAAGGGAACGCCTTGGCGGTTCACGTCGGAAACGATCGGTACGCATGCGACGCCCGCCGACATGACGATCGCCGAAGCCGTTGCCGCGTCGGCGTGCTTTCCACCGATTTTCGGACCCATCAAGATCAGGAAGAACGGCAAGATCATCGGCCACCTGACCGACGGGGGCGTCTACGACAACACGGGCATGGAGCCTGTCTGGAACAGCAACAAGGTCGTCCTGGTATCGGATGCCGGCACGCCATTCGACCTCAAGGTTCCGCGGTGGTTCGGGTCGCGCATCATGCGTTACGTCGACATCGGCCGCAACCAGGTCGGCGCCCTGCGACGTCGCGCGATCGTGCGGCGGCTGCATCACCGCTACCTGACGGTGCGGGACGATGAGGGACGTTCGTCGTGTGAGCTGGCCGAGCAGGATGACTGCTTCATGCGCAATCGCCAGGTCACGGACAAGCCGACCGGCGCTTTCTGGCGGCTTGCGAGCGTGAAGAGCAATTTTTGCGAGAACTGCAGCGATGAATTCGCGGCCGAAGTCAACGAGCTCGAGAAGGACTGGTACGGCTACCCCGAGGATCTGCTGCTATCTCACATCAGTGAGATCCGGACCGACATGGACTCGTTTACCAGTGCCGAATCGAAGGTCCTCGAGAACCATGGGTACTTCATGGCCGACCTCGCCATTCGACGTCACGCGCGGCACCTCGGCAACTTGGGCGCCGCTTTTCGAGTGCCCCATCGCGACGTGCTGGATACGGCCGCGGTGCGCGACGCACTTCGGGTCAGCCACTCTCGCCTCCATTCATGGAGTCGGTGGTTCGACTAGGAACCCTCGTCGATTTTCAGGATGCAATGCGATCCCGTCCGGTTGTAAGGGTCGCCGCCGAAATCATCGTTCTCGTCAATCTCGAGCTTGAGTAGTTCCGGCTGTGGACGCTTCGCCCCGACCGCCACGTCGTGGCCGAACGCTGCAGGTGCAGGCGGCGACTTGCTGCCGTTGCCCGCATTGCCGATGGTCGTTTTCTCACTAGACATGATCTCATCCGTCAATTGATCCTCACACTGCCATGCTAGGGATCGGACGCATGACTGTGAATGTCGCCCGTCGGGCGAGAAGGACCGCTTGTCCGGATTCCGCCGCTCGTCGGCAAAAGACGACCGCCCGTCGGACCGTCAGCGAGACAGCAAACCGCTCATGCCGGCGCCGACCATGACGAGGACGAACGCGCCGACGCCGAACCCGGCGATGGGCGCACCACCGAAACCCCACATCGC
>JAOUNK010000233.1 GCA_029881015.1 Gammaproteobacteria bacterium
CAGCGTGTAGGGGGCCGCCATCATTTTCGCAACCGAGCGGTCCTTTTGTGCTTCCTTCACGATATTCATCATGCTCGCCATCGTGCCGCCGCTCATCGTTCCTTTCGTGGCTTTGACAAACAGGGCAATGCTGCTGCACGTCGCGCCGAATTCTCTTTGCGCGTGGTCTTGCAGGAACCAAACGCCGATGTCAGACGGTATGGAATCGAAGCCGCAGCAATGCACGATGCGCGCACCGGTTTGCGCTGCGCGAACCTGGTGAGTATCGATCATCTTGCGAATCCACTGCACCTCACCGGCAAGATCGCAATAGTCGGTACCGGCCTCGACACACGCCGCGACGAGTTTCGAGCCATACAATGCATAGGGTCCGACGGTCGTCAGGACCACGCGTGTCTGGTTCGCGAGGACCTCGAGCGCCGCGTCATCGGCACTGTCGGCGACGAGGGTATCCAGGGCCGAAGCGGCAGCGCCGAGGTCGTCCTTGAGGGCCTGCAGCTTCTCGGCGCTGCGCCCCGCAATGGCCCAATGAAGGTCGTCGTGCAGGCCATACCTCTCCAATAGGTATCGAGCGACGAGCTTCCCGGTGAATCCCGTCGCGCCGTATACGATCACGTCGTAGGTTCGCGTGCTGCGCGGCTCATTCATAGTTTTTTCTCCAGTAGCGCGACTTTTTTCAGGCCGCCTTCGGTTTCCTGGCTTGCCACCCGGACAAAGCCATGAGTTTCGTGATAACGCATCGAGGATTCGTTCGCAGGACGGATGTTCACTTCGCAGGTCATGCATTCGACTTGCCCGCGGAGCCGGTCGGCGAAATCCTCGTACAGCCGGGACGCGACGCCTCTCCGCCGCGCGCTCGCATCGACGGCAACGCGATCCACGTAGCCGAAGTCGGCGTAGTTGTCGCAGAACCAGCGGTAGTTTTCGCTGCCGTAGGCAAGGCCGGGCCGGAGGCCTACCAGGAATCCGGCAAATCGGCCGTCGATGCTCGCGACCCGAAAATAAAATGCATTGGCGGCGAACCAACGCATCTGTTCGAGGTCAATACTATTGACGTTCGGCACCGACGCTTCATTGAGTGCCAGAACGGCGGCGAGGTCCGCTTCAGTGATGTCAGAGAGTTGCATCCACCAAGTGTACCTTGTTACTGTGGCCTTAAGACGGCACGCGGCTTCCGCGACCCACCAGACCGTCAGGCGTCACAACTCAACTCGTCTTCGAGAAGGAAATGAGCCCGCGGCCAAAGCGCTGCGGGATTCACCGTGTGTGACGGGGTGCACTGACAATTTGCACTACGCCTGTACACTTCGACCGATCTTTTTTGAAGGAAAGACTCAATATGAACTACCTCGCTCGAACTGCCTCCTGCGTTGTCGCCGTTGTGATCGTGCTGTTTGCCCAGAATGCAGATGCCGCACGCAAAGCCAATGAGCTCCTGCAGTACATTCCCGACGACTCACCCTACGTCATGGCGGTGACCCGGCCCATGCCCGATGAGGTCATGGACAAGATGGAGCCGGCAATCGACAAAACGCTGGCCGCCTACAAGCGCATCATTCAGTACCAGATGGCCGAAGAAATGCTCGAGCTGAGCCTGGAAGAGGGCGGTGCCGAGAAAGCAGAGGTGCTGCAGGAGCTGGTGACCGAAATCCTGGGCCTCATGAGCGTGCAGGGGCTTCGTGATGCCGGCATTGGTCGCGACGCGTTGTTCGCCGCGTATGGCGATGGCGTCTTGCCGATCATGCGCCTCGCTCTTACGGACGGCAGGAAATTCGATGCGGCGGTCGCGCGTATCGAAGCAAAAGCGGGTGACGGTCTGCCGACCGCCGAAGTGCGGGGAGCTGTTTACCGCTACGTCGACCTGGACGAGTTCCGGGTTGTCATCGCAACGCTCAAGAATGACGTCGTGCTCGCCCTCGTGCCAGGTGTCTACGGTGAAGAACGGCTGGCCCGCACGCTGGGTTTCACGAAACCGCGTAATAGTATGGCCAAGAGCAAGGCGCTCACGGCGATAAGCAAGAAGTATGGTTACACCGACCACTTCGTCAGCTTTATCGATGTCGAGCGGCTAGCCGCTACGTTCCTTGGTGACCCGAGCGGGCAGAATACGGAGCTCCTGGAGATTGCCGACTACGACGCTGCCGGACTCTCAGAGCAGTGCCAGGCGGAGTTCATGGGTCTAGCACGCATCGCGCCGCGAATCGTCATGGGTTACAAGGCGGTCAATAAGAACTACATTGATACGGGCATGGTTATAGAACTCCGCAATGACATCGCGGCAGGACTCGCCACATTGCCGGCGCCAGTGCCGGGCCTGGGACCGGATCTCGGCGGTCTGTTTTCTTTCGGCATGAGCCTGGACCCGATGGCCTTGCGCAATTTTTACGAGGCCCGCCTCGACGCCATGGAAGAGAAGCCTTTTGAGTGCGAACTGCTTGCAGAAGTTCAGGCAGGTGTCGCCCAGGGCAGGGCGGCGCTCGCACAGCAAGTTCCGCCGGTTGTCTATAGCTTCCGCGGTTTCCTTACCAACGTGACCAACATCGAGGGCATGGATATCGCCACGCAAACGCCTCCGACATCGGTCGACGCAAGTGTCCTGTTCGCTGTCGAGAATGCCGAGACGCTGGTCGCGATGGCGGCCATGATGAGCCCGGAAATCGCCGCGCTCAACCTGTTGCCGGATGGCAAAGCGAAGCTTCTGGACCTGCCACAGTTCTCTGAAATTGCCGACCAGGCGTTTGCCGCGCTGTCGAGCGTTGGCCTTGCCGTTTCGATCGGCGAGGGATCTGCAGCGAATGCCGAGTCGATGCTCGAAGCCGACCTTGTGGATAACAAGCCGTTCATGAGCATGGCGTTCGATGCCAAGCGGTATTACGAGTTTGTGGGACAGGCGGCAATGGAAGGAAACGAATCCGGAGAAGGTGAAGAACTACCTATGGCGATTCGTGCGGCGATCCGCGACGCTATGGTATCGTCTGGCGAAATGTACGAGCGGATGGCGCTCAACGTCCACTTCACGGACCGCGGGGTTGAGCTGGACAGCCGTTTGACACTCGCTGAATAGACTTAGCAAAGAGCGGTTGAGACCATGAAACGATTCGCCCTTTTCCTGTGGCTGGTGTTTGCGGCCCAGGTTGCGCAGGCCGATGGGACGCAACCCGGCGCTGTCAACAGCCTGAAGGTTGATCTTGACGCCGTAGTGGCGCTTGGGCAGGTGCAGCCGGTCGACGGTGTGAGCACCGCCGGCCAGCCGGATGAGGCCGGCTTCAAGGTGTTTGCGGAGCAGGGTTATGCCGCGGTTATCGACCTTCGTACGGCGGGCGAGGATCGCGGCATGGACGAACCGGCCGTCGTCGAGGGCCTGGGCATGGAGTACGTCAGTCTCCCGATCGGCCGCGACGGCATCACGTTTGCCAATGCCAGGGCGTTGCAGGACCTTATCAATGGTTATGACGAACCCGTGTTGGTGCATTGCGCCAGTGCGAACCGGGTAGGCGCTCTGTTCGCGTTGAGTGCCTACGAGGAGACCGGTGACGTCGACAAGGCTCTGGAGGCCGGCAAGGCGGCAGGACTGACCGGTTTGGAGCCTGTCGTCCTAAAGGTGCTCGAAGCCGAATAACGTTTGCTGCACCTGTGTGCAGGAGGTCTGTCGTGAGATTCGTACTCGCATTGTTTCTTGTCGTCTGCGCTGCTGTACCGTCATTCGGCGATCCGGCCGGCGATGTACCGCCCGTAGCGATCGCTATCCACGGTGGGGCCGGTACGATGACGCGCGCCGACCTGAGTCCTGAAAAAGAACGGGAGATCCGCGCGACGCTCGAGCGGGCGTTGCTGGCGGGCCATACCAGGCTGGAGGCGGGTGCTTCGGCGACAGACGCGGTCGAGGCAGCGATCATGGTTCTCGAAAATTCGCCGCTGTTTAACGCGGGCTACGGCGCGGTGTTCAATAGTGAGGGCGGACACGAACTGGACGCCGCCATCATGGACGGCCGCACACGCAATGCAGGTACGGTTGCGGGCGTTCGCCATATCAGGAACCCGATCCTGCTGGCGCGCCGGGTGATGACGGATTCTCCACACGTGATGCTTACCGGCGAAGGGGCCGAGGAATTTGCGGTGTCCCTCGGCTTCGATCTCGTCGACGAGGATTATTTCTCGACCGATTTTCGCCGGCAGCAGCTGGAGCAGGTACAGCGCCAACAAAGCTCTGTTAACGATCTTCCTCCGCCGCAGTTCCGCTATGGCACGGTCGGTGCGGTTGCGCTCGACCGGGACGGCAATATCGCTGCGGGTACCTCGACAGGCGGCATGACCAACAAGCGCTTCGGTCGTATCGGCGACGTCCCGATCATCGGCGCCGGTACCTACGCCGACAACGCAACCTGCGCGGTGTCTGCGACAGGGCATGGGGAATATTTCATCCGCTCGGTTGTTGCGCATGACATAGCCGCGCTCATGCGCTACACGGACGCCTCTTTGCAGGCGGCGGTGGACGAGGTTGTGCACGAGAAGCTGGTGGAATTCGGCGGCAGAGGCGGCGTTATCGGCATCGACGGTGACGGCAACATCGCGATGGAACACAACACGCCGGGCATGTATCGGGGCGCCATCGATACGTCCGGCAATCTGACGACGGGCGTCTTCAAGGACGACTGAGGCGGCCAGGTCGCTTGCTGTCAGCGCCCCGGGGGGCGTCTTCTCAGGATTCCCGCTGCGCGCCCCACCATGCGGACAGGCGTTCGGTCAGAATCCGCGGCGGCACGCCCTCGTAATGCGATACGTCATTCAACAGGCGCAGCCGAGCGTGGACGTCGCCCATGAAGTCGAGGATGCTGAGGCCCGCCGGGCTCTGGTCGAGCCTGTCCCTGTAACCACGCACGTCGAAACCCAGCAGACTGGAAATCAGGATGCGGTTGACGCCCTTGTGGGCAACGACGAGGACGTTGCTGTGGCGATTGTCTTCGACAATACGGCGCATTACCGGCAGCGCGCGATTCAGAACGTTGACACCGGACTCGCCGTCGCGCGGCCCGATCGTGAACGGGTCTTCCTGCCAGGCCGCGTATTCGTCGGCGAATTCGGTTTCGATCTCCGCACGGCGGAGTCCTTCCCAATGCCCGTAATCGATCTCGCGCAGGCCGGGTTCCTGGACAGGCGTCAGGCCATGGGGGGCGGCCAGTATCGTTGCCGTTTCCACGGTCCGGTCGAGGGGGCTGCAGTAAATGGCATGGAGTGCCTCCTTCTCGAGGCGTTGGGCGAGGCTCGTGACCTGCCGGCGGCCTTCTTCGGAAAGGTTTACGTTTGAAGAACCGGCGAAGCGGTCTTCGGCAGTCAGGGTCGTGGCGCCGTGGCGCACGAGCAGGATCCTGGTGGGCATCTGAACTGATCGGTGGCTGTCGGATTGCGACAGTATATCGGTGGAGGTGCCGGACTCGCTACGCCAGTCCGATCTGCACCGTCCTTACAAATGAAAAAGGCCCGCCCTCAAGGGCGAGCCGTTTTCCATTTGGTGGAGGTGGCGAGAATCGAACTCGCGTCCGCAAGTCCTCTGCCACGAGGTCTACATGCTTATTCCGTCATTAATCTCACTGCGGGCTACCCGACGGGCAGGGAAAACTCACAGCCAGTTCTG
>JAOUNK010000234.1 GCA_029881015.1 Gammaproteobacteria bacterium
GACTTTTCCGGCCGCTGCGCTGACAGCGGGCAAGGACCGCAGTCTGCAGGTGCTCAGGCAGCGCTACCAGGAAGCGATCGGAGAGCTCACCAGCGAGTCGCTGGACTTGTTACGCAACTGGCCGACGCGCAAGGCCGGCGTACGCTCGGAGACCTTCAGTTACACGGTACGCGGACGGGAAATCAAGGGCGACAACTACCGGGAGTCGCTCAGTCACCAGAAAATCCCGAAGATCGCGGCACCCGATTTCACCGACTGGGGAGAACTCCTCAAGTTCCTGCAGAAGGAAAACCTGCCCGGTTCCTACCCCTATACGGCCGGCGTCTATCCCTATCGCCGACTTGGCGAGGATCCGACTCGCATGTTCGCCGGCGAAGGGACACCGGAACGCACGAATCGCCGCTTTCATTACCTGTCGCTCGGGCAACCCGCCGCCCGGCTCTCCACGGCATTCGATTCGGTCACGCTGTATGGCGAGGATCCGCATGAGCGGCCCGATATCTACGGCAAGGTCGGCAACTCCGGTGTGTCGATCGCCTCGGTAGACGACATGAAGAAGCTCTATTCGGGCTTCGACCTGTGCGCACCGACGACGTCGGTGTCGATGACCATCAACGGACCGGCGCCGATCATTCTCGCGTTCTTCATGAACACGGCGATCGACCAGCAGGTTGAGAAGTACCTGCGCGAGACCGGGGGCTGGGAAGCGGCCATGCGGAAGGTCGATACGTACTTCAAAGGCAAGGATCGTCCGCAGTACGCCGGCGAACTGCCTGACGGCAACGATGGCCTGGGTCTCGGCCTGCTTGGCGTGTCGGGCGACCTGGTGGTTGACGCAGAGACCTATGCGCGTATCCGCAAGGAAACACAGGCGCTGGTGCGTGGCACGGTACAGGCCGATATTCTCAAGGAAGACCAGGCGCAGAATACGTGCATCTTCTCGACCGAGTTCGCGATGAAGATGATGGGTGACGTGCAACAGTTCTTTATCGAACACAATGTTCGCAATTACTACAGCATCTCGATCAGCGGCTATCACATTGCCGAGGCAGGGGCGAACCCGATCAGCCAACTGGCGTTTACGTTGTCCAATGGCTTCACCATCGTCGAGTACTACCTTGCCCGGGGCATGAAGATCGACGAGTTCGCGCCGAACCTGAGCTTCTTCTTCTCGAACGGCATGGATCCCGAGTACACCGTGATTGGACGCGTAGCCCGTCGTATCTGGGCGCGTGCGATGAAAGAGCGTTACGGCGCCAGCCCCCGTTCCCAGATGCTCAAGTACCATATCCAGACGTCGGGGCGCAGCCTGCACGCGCAGGAAATCAGCTTCAATGACATTCGCACGACACTGCAGGCAATGTACGCACTGTTCGACAACTGCAACAGCCTGCACACCAACGCATTCGACGAGGCGATCACGACGCCGACCGAGCAGTCCGTGCGGCGTGCCGTTGCGATCCAGATGATTATTTCGCAGGAACTCGGTCTGAACTTCTGTGAGAATCCATGGCAGGGCTCGTTCGTCGTCAATGAACTGACCGATCTTGTCGAGGAAGCGGTCTACCAGGAATTCGAGCGAATCTCCGAACGCGGCGGCGTGCTGGGTGCCATGGATACGATGTACCAGCGCGGGAAGATCCAGGACGAGAGCATGTATTACGAACACAAGAAGCACGATGGTTCGTTACCGCTGATCGGTGTGAATACGTTCCTGCCGAAAGAAGGCCAGGAAGACGAAGTCCACAGCATTGAACTCATTCGTTCGACCGATAGCGAGAAGGAGAACCAGATTCGCAACGTGCGGGCATTCCAGTCCACGCACGCGGCGGCGAGCGCCGACGCATTGCGCCGCCTGCAGAACGTGGCGCGGGATCGCGGCAACGTATTTGCCGAATTGATGGAAACGGTGAAGTCCAGCTCGCTGGGTCAGATCTCCGGCGCGTTGTACGAAGTTGGCGGCGAGTACCGCCGCAACATGTAATTCTTCAGGAGTTCTCTTTGAGCGAGATCGTCAAATACGACCAGCACGATGCGGTGGCGGTGATAGCCCTGAATCGCCCGGACAGCATGAATTCGTTCAACACGGCGCTGCGAGCGGACGTCACGGCGGCGTTCGCGAGGGCGCATGAGGATGACTCGATTCGTGCCGTCGTCTTTACGGGCGAGGGCCGCTGTTTTTCCGCAGGCGCGGACCTGAAGGCAGGGATCGATCGGGATGTCGAGGAGATCCTGCAAGTTGAATACCGGCCTGTGCAGGAAGCGATCGCCAATATCCCGAAGCCGGTCATTGCTGCAGTGCCGGGATCGGCGGCAGGAATCGGTTTGTCGATGGCGCTGCACTGCGACCTGCTGATCATGGCGGACAATGCCTTTCTGCTCTCGCCGTTCACGACCATCTCGCTGCTGCCCGATGGTGGTCTCAACTGGTTGCTCGTCAGGCAGCTTGGCTACAGGCGGGCATTCCAGCTCAGCGTCGAGTCTGAACGCATCCCGGCCGATCGTTGTGTCGAACTTGGTCTCGCAAACAAGGCGGTGCCCGCCGCGGAGCTCCAGGCAGCGGCCCTCGAGTGGGCCCAGGCGTTGGCAAAACGCGCGCCCTTGTCGCTGGCGGCGACCAAGAAGGCCATGCGGTTTGCGATGGACGGCTCCTGGCCCGATGCCTACGACCTGGAATCCAGGTTGCAGGGCGAACTGCTCGGGACGGAGGACAACCGGGAGGGAATCCAGGCTTTTCTTGAGAAACGCGCTCCGGTATTCAAAGGAAAATAGACATGGACAGGACGATATTCAACGATGAACACGAGATGTTCCGCGACTCTGCGCGGGCATTCATCAAGAACGAGATCGGGCCCAACGCCGACAAATGGGCGGAGCAAGGGATCGTCGACCGGGAGGCATATCTCAAAGCCGGCGAAATGGGCCTGCTGTGTATGTGGGTGCCCGAAGAATACGGTGGCATCGGCATACCGGACTTCCGCTATGAGCAGATCTTCATGGAGGAGAACGCGAGATACGGTGACGCCGGCTACTTTGCTTGGTTGCACAGTCGTCTTGTGGCACCGTACATCGGGACCTTCGGCACGGAAGAACAGAAGCAACGCTGGCTGCCGGATTGCGTAAGCGGTGAGAAAATTCTCGCAATCGCCATGACGGAGCCCGGCGCCGGCAGCGACATTTCCGGCATTCGCTGCAAAGCGGAGGACAAAGGTGACCACTTCGTCCTGAACGGCTCGAAGACATTCATCTCGAATGGCATCCTGGCCGATCTCGTTATCGTTGCCGCGCGTACGAGTCGCGAGAAACGGCACGGCATGAGCCTGTTCGTGGTGGAGCGTGGTATGGACGGCTTCGAGCGCGGCGACAATCTTGCCAAGATGGGGCTCAAGAGCCAGGACACGGCAGAGCTGTTCTTCAACGATGTCAGGGTTCCACGCGAGAACCTGCTCGGGGAAATCGACCGGGGCTTCTATCACCTGATGCATGGGCTGGCAGAGGAACGGCTGCTTGCCGCTGTCGGTTTCCTCGCCAATGCTGAAGCGGCCTTCGCCGTGACGATGGACTACATCGGCGACCGCAAGCTGTTTGGCAAGTCGCTGGCCGAGTTCCAGAATACGCGTTTCAGGATGGCGGAGATGCGCACCGAGCTGGATGTCGCCCAGGCGTTCGTCGATCAGTGCGTGCTGGCGCATAACGACGGCAAGCTGTCGTCGGATGATGCGGCGAAAGCCAAGTTGTTCACGAGCGACGTCGAGGGGCGAGTTACCGATGAGTGCGTGCAACTGCACGGTGGCAACGGCTACATGGATGAGTATGCTGTCAGCCGGTATTTCACGACGGCCCGGGTGTCACGCATCTATGCGGGCACGTCGGAGATCATGAAAGAAATTATTGCCCGGTCGCTGGGACTGGACCCACGCAGCAAGAAGGCCTGAGATGAGAGTATCTTTCGTTGGACTGGGCGTCATGGGCTACCCCATGGCCGGGTACCTGGCAAAGGCCGGCCACGACGCCGTGGTCTATAACCGCACCTCCGCAAAGGCGGAAAAGTGGATTGACGAGCACGATGGCTCCAGTGCACTCACGCCGGCAGCGGCGGCAACCGGCGCCGAAATCGTGTTTTCCTGCGTCGGCAACGACGACGACGTACGCGAGGTCATTCTCGGACCCGATGGCATTCTCGCCGGGATCGAACGCGGTGGGATCGTTGTCGATCACACGACGACCTCAGCGACGATCTCGCGGGAGATTCACGCCAAGGCGGCGGAAATGGGCGTTGGCTTTCTCGATGCACCAGTTTCAGGCGGCCAGGCGGGCGCGGAAGCCGGCCAGCTGACGGTCATGGTTGGCGGCGACCCGAGCGTGTTCGAGCGCGCGGCCCCGGTCATCGACTGTTACGCCAGGGCAATTACACTGATCGGCCCGGTCGGTTCGGGCCAGTTGGCCAAAATGGTCAACCAGATCTGTATTGCCGGCGTCGTCCAGGGGCTTGCCGAGGGCCTGCACTTTGCGCAATGCGCGGGGCTCGATCCGGCCGTTGTCATCGCATCGATATCGAAAGGCGCGGCGCAGTCCTGGCAGATGGAAAACCGCTGGCAGACGATGGTGAACAATGAGTTCGAGTTTGGCTTCGCTGTCGACTGGATGCGCAAGGATCTCGGCATCGCCATCGAGGAAGCGCGCCAGAACGGTGCGCGGCTCGAACTCACGGAGCTCGTCGATGGCTTCTACAGCGAGATCCAGGCCATGGGCGGCAACCGCTGGGATACGTCGAGCCTTATCGCGCGCCTCAAAAAGAGTTAAACTCCCTGCCTTCACAGGGGTGGCCAGCTGGCCTGAGATCCATTTCGGGAACCCTTAGAACCTGATCCGGTTAATGCCGGCGTAGGAAGGGATTAATGATGCAACTGTCACCGGCGCGAGCCCCAGCCGCGCTCGTTGCCGCCTTACTTGCCACTGCCGCCGTAGCCGACGATGCCATCGAGGAAATCGTCGTGACGGCTGATTTTCGTGAACGCCCGGCCAGTGAGCTGCCGACGAGCGTCACCGTCTTGTCGGGTGACGAAATCCGCGGAGCGGCACAGCAGCATTTCGAGGAACTGGTCAACATCGTGCCGAACCTGAACTGGTCGGGCGACGGCCACCGTGCACGCTACTTCCAGATCCGTGGCATCGGGGAGCTCGAGCAGTACGAGGCGGCGCCGAACCCGTCGGTCGGTTTCCTGATCGACGATATCGACTTCAGCGGTATCGGCACGGTCGCCACCTTGTTCGACATGGAGTCCGTTGAAGTTCTGCGCGGTCCGCAAGGCAGTCGTTATGGGGCCAGTGCACTGGCGGGCCTGATCTACATGCGCAGCCGGGCGCCCTCCGCAGAACGGGACGGCCGCCTGCGCCTCAGCGTGGGCGATGATGACTCACTGTCGCTCGGCATGGCGTTTGGCGGCGCGCTCGACGCATCCGAACGCGTGACGTTTCGGGTCAGCGGCCAGCGGCATGCAAGCAACGGCTTTCGCGACAACACCTGGCTGGATCGCGACGATACCAATGGTCGGGAGGAGACCTCGCTGCGCGCGCGCCTGCGTATCGAGGCCAGCGAC
>JAOUNK010000235.1 GCA_029881015.1 Gammaproteobacteria bacterium
ACCTGTTCGACGATCATTGTGGCTGGACCTCCCGGGCATAAACCTTCTCACCACCGACCCAGGTTTCGAGGACGACAATGTCGTCGATCTCGGCGGCCGGAATCGTGAAATAGTTGCGGTCGACAAGGATGAAGTCGGCCCACTTGCCCGGCTCGAGACTACCGAGGCGGTCTTCCTGGTGCGCCGCATAGGCCCCGGCCAGCGTAAACGAATGCAGCGCTTCGGCCCGCGTCAGTGCCTGGTCGGCGTACCAGCCACGCTGCGGTTCGCCATCCCGTCCCTGGCGGGTCACCGAGGCGTACAGTCCATGAAACGGATTGGAGAGTTCGACGGGAAAGTCCGAGCCGTTGGCGAGGACGACACCTGCGTCCAGCATGCGCCGCCACGCATAGCCCCCGAGGATGCGCTTCGGTCCGACACGGTCCTCCGCCATGTTCATGTCGCTGGTCGCGTGCGTGGCCTGCATCGAGGCAATGATGCCGAGTTCGGCAAAGCGCGGGATGTCCTCGAGCGTGACGATCTGCGAATGCTCGATGCGATTGCGCATGGCGGACGGTTTACCGTCCTGCGCCTTCGCGAAGGCATCCAGCGACATGCGGTTGCCGAGATCGCCGATGGCGTGGATGCCGACCTGGAATCCCATGCGGTTGGCCTTTTCCACCATCGCGTTGAGTTCGTCCTGCGTCCAGAAGGGCAGGCCGCGATTCTCCGGGTCGTCGGAGTAGGGCTCGATCATGGCGGCGCCCCGGCTGCCCAGCGCGCCGTCCGTATAGAGCTTGACAGCGGCGACATCCAGGTGGTCGTTGCCGTAGGCGCGAATCGGTTCGCCGATCGCATCGAGTACGTCGTCGGCACCACCTGTCATGGCGTAAATGCGCATGGTGAGTTCGTTGTCGTCGGCCATCGACAGGTAGACCTCCGCATTCTGGATACCGATGCCCGCATCATGAACACTGGTGATTCCCTCGGACAGGAGTGTGTCCACCGCCGCTTTTATCGCCGCCCTTAGTTCTGCTTTGTCAGGTCGCGGCACGTGCTCCATGATCAACCCCATCGCCCGGTCGATAAATACGCCCGTTGCGTGGCCGTTGTCATCGCGGATGATCTTGCCACCGACGGGATCGGGGGTGTCATCGTCGATGCCGGCGAGCTGCATCGCGGCGCTGTTGGCCCAGCCCGCATGGCCGTCGATGCGCCGCAGCCAGACCGGACGGTCGCTTACGACTGCGTCAATGTGCGCTGCCGTCGGGAACGCCTTGACGGTCCAGAGCACCTGGTTCCAGCCGCGCCCGGTAATCCAGCGAGCGTGGGGTTTGTCCTCGCGGTACCGGGCGATGGCCGCTACCGCATCCTCGACACTCTTCACCCCGGTCAGGTCGAGGCTGGTCTTCAGGAATCCCAGGCCGCTGACATGTGCGTGGGCATCGACGAGGCCCGGTAATACTGTCTTGCCGCCGCCGTCGATGTGCACGGCCTCGGGGAACTCGCTCCGCAGTCCGGCATCGCCGGTCGCCACGACGCGCCCTGCGTCACTGATCACCAGGGTCGAGAATTCGCCGATGCCGCTGTTCGTCGGGGTGTAGCCCTGGATGTTGTGGATCACCGTAGCGGCATGGGTCGGCGTCCACGTCAGGGCCAGCAGAAGCACTGCGGCAAGCGATCTGTTCAGGGTCACGGCAATACCTTTCTCGTCTTGGAATGCGGCACACGATACCATCAGGGGGCCATGAATCCAGATACGAACAGGAAGATTCTCTGCGTCGGCGTCAACTATCGTCCACACATCGAAGAGATGGGGCGTGAGGTCCCGGCGTACCCGGTTGTCTTCATCCGCTTTCCCGGCAGCCTGGTGGGCGACGGCGAGGCAATCGTCAGGCCGCGCATCTCGGAACAATTCGATTTCGAAGGGGAGCTGGCGATCGTGATCGGCAAGCGCGCGAGACATGTCTCGAAAGCGGATGCCTACGACCATATTGCCGGATACTGTTGCTTCATGGACGGGTCCGTCAGGGATTGGCAGCGACACACGAGCCAGTTCACCGCGGGCAAGAATTTCGAACGCAGCGGGGCGATCGGACGGACGGTTCCCGCGGCGGACATTCCCGATCCGGCCGCACTGCGACTGACCACGCGTGTGAACGGCAAGGTCATGCAGGAGGGCTGTGTCGCCGACCTCGTTTTCGATATCCCGACATTGGTCGAATACTGCTCGACATTCACGGAACTGCGACCTGGCGACATCATCGCCACGGGCACGCCAGGGGGCGTCGGTGCGGCCCGGAAGCCGCCTGTGTGGCTCAGGGACGGAGATTTGGTCGAGGTCGAGATATCCGGCCTCGGGGTACTCGCGAACGCCGTACGGGATGAATAGGGACGCCAACGCGCTTTAAGCCTTGATTTTCCAAGAAAAGCTTGCCCGAAGCGCCTGTTGCGTTTGTGCCACAAAAACAACAGTCACGCTGGACTGCCCTATAGAGACCATCTAAAGGATTGACAGCAGTCGATATTTCTGCGAATTTTCTACCCAGCAAGCGTAGTCTTTCCACAACAGATCGACTGCGGTGCCGAAGATAAACACCTTCAGGTACGACTTGGCGGGGGAATCAGGGGGCCAGGACCACGTGCTTACGTAGGTTTGGAAAAAAGCGGTTTCGCGAGAAGCCGCTTTTTTTTGTCCACGCGATCCACACTCCGCTAGTATCAGTCGCCATGACCACTCAATCTCTGCTCCAACGCCTCGTGTCGGGCAGCCTCGTGCTGCAAATTGCCGTTGGTATCGCTCTTGGTGTCGCGCTCGCACTGATTTCACCCGACGCTGCGCGGTCCGCGATGCTGCTCGGCACGCTGTTCGTATCCGCGCTCAAGGCCGTCGCACCCGTACTCGTACTGGTGCTCGTTGCATCGGCAATCGCAAATCGTAAATCCAGTCACACCGCGCAGATGCGGCCTATCGTTGTGATGTATCTCGTCGGCACCATTGCTGCGGCGTTGCTCGCGGTGACCGTCAGCACCTTGTTCCCGACGACGATCGCCCTGCAGGGCACCGAGATCAGCCAGAGTGCGCCGCAGGGAATCAACGAAGTCCTGGGCACGCTGCTCCTCAAACTGGTCGACAACCCGATCAATGCCATGCTGACCGCCAACTACATTGGCATTCTCGTCTGGGGTGTCTTGCTGGGCGTCTTCCTGCACCATGCCGCGGAGTCGACCAGGACCGCATTGCACGATCTCTCGGATGCCGTCACGAAAATCGTTCGTGTCGTGGTCCGGCTCGCGCCGCTCGGTATTTTCGGCCTCGTTGCCGGCAATCTCGCCGAGGGCGGCCTCGGCGTGCTGGGCGGCTACGCGCGCATCCTGACGGTCTTGCTCGGCTGCATGATCGTCGTCGCGCTCGTGATCAACCCCCTGATCGTCGGCATCAAGACAGGCAAGAATCCGTACCCACTGGTATTTACCGCGCTGCGGGAAAGCGGCATGGTCGCGTTTTTCACGCGCAGTTCAGCCGCGAATATTCCGGTTAATCTCGCGTTGTGCGAGCGCCTCGACCTGGAGGAGGATACCTATGCTGTGTCGATCCCGCTGGGGGCAACGATCAACATGGGCGGCGCGGCTATAACCATCACGGTCCTGACACTGGCGGCCGTACACACGCTCGGTATCAGCGTGGACGCGCCGACGGCACTGCTGCTGAGCGTGGTTGCCGCGCTTTCCGCGTGCGGCGCATCCGGTGTTCCGGGTGGTTCGTTGCTGTTGATCCCGCTCGCCTGTGGCCTGTTTGGAATTTCGAACGACATCGCGATGCAGGTTGTCGCCGTCGGCTTCGTGATCAGTATCCTGCAGGACTCGGCGGAGACCGCATTAAATAGTTCGACAGATGTCGTGTTTACAGCGGCTGTCGCGCAAAGAAACCGGGGAAAACGCTAATGATGAGACAGCTCCTCACGCTTGCCACGCTCGTGCTTACTGTACCGGTGCTGGCGAACCCGCTCGATGAGAATGAGCAACGCATGGTGGAGTGGATTGATGCGCATCGCGAAAATGCGATCGCGCTGCTCGAAGAAACCGTCAACCTGTCCAGCGGCACGATGAACCACGACGGTGTGCGCAAGGTCGGAGACGTCATGCGACGTGAGCTCGATGCACTGGGACTCACGACCGAGTGGATCGATTTACCGCCCGAGACAGATCGGGCAGGGCACCTGTTCGGCCGCAAACTCACCGGCTCCGCCAAAAAGTTCGTGCTGATCGGGCACCTCGATACCGTGTTCGAAGCCGATGACAGCTTCCAGGGCTTCAGACGCGATGGTGACATTGCTACCGGCCCCGGCGTAGACGACATGAAGGGCGGCAACGTCGTTATCGTGTACGCGCTCAGGGCACTGCAGGAGATCGGGGCGCTCGACGACATCCCGGTGGTGGTCGCGTACACGGGTGACGAAGAAAAGTCCGGCAAACCACTGTCCGTATCCCGTCGGGACCTGGTCGAAGCGGGCAAGTGGGCCGACTACGGCTTGGGGTTCGAGTCTGCTATTACCTACGATGGTTCCGACTGGGGAACGATCGCGCGTCGCAGTTCGTCCGACTGGATCCTAACCGTCGAAGGCAAGCAGGCACACTCTTCCGGCATCTTCGGCGAGAACGTCGGGGCCGGTGCGGTCTTCGAAGCCGCCCGGATCCTGAATGCATTCTACGAGAACGTGCGTGGCGAGGAGCACCTGACCTTCAACGTCGGCACAATCCTGGGCGGCACCGACATCGACTATTCTGCGGCACAGAATCGTGGCACGACCTTTGGCAAGACCAATGTCGTGCCCAGAAGCGCCGTGGTGCACGGCGGTATTCGCACCATATCGCAGGACCAGCTGGAGCGCGCGCAGGCGGCAATGCGGGCGATCGTCGCCCAGAGTCTGCCGCACACCTCCGCCACGATCGAATTCTCCGAGGGTTACCCGCCGATGTTTCCGAGCGAGGGCAATCGCAGCGTGCTCAGGGTGTTGTCGGCTGTTAACGAGGACCTCGGTCGCGGGCCGATGCAGGAACTCGACCCGTCCAGACGTGGGGCCGCCGATGTCTCGTTCGTCTCGCCCTACACCGATGCCGTTGCGGGCCTCGGGCCCCTGGGCAAAGGCGGGCACACACCGAGCGAGACGATCTATCTAGAGTCGCTGCCGGTGGCTATCAAGCGTGCTGCAATCCTGATCTACCGTCTGAGCAATGCGCAAGAAAACGACTGACATGGGGCACGAACAGGGCCATCACGATGAGCATGACCATGATCATGATCACGGTCATGCGCATATTCACGCGGCGAACGAAGGCAACCTGAAACGTGTGCTGATCGCGCTGGTATTGACGGGAACATTCATGTTCGTCGAGATCGTCGGCGGCATACTGTCCGGTTCCCTGGCGCTACTCGCGGACGCGGGGCATATGCTCACTGATACCATGGCGCTCGCACTCGCCGCCGCCGCATTTCATGTCAGCAAGCGGCCGCCGGGCGGCAACCTGACGTACGGGTATCAGCGCTTCCAGATCCTTGCCGCATTCGTCAATGGTCTGAGCCTGCTCGTCATCGTTGGCTGGAT
>JAOUNK010000237.1 GCA_029881015.1 Gammaproteobacteria bacterium
CACATGATGCACATTTTCTTCGAAAACCACATGACAGATTGAATAAATATATGAAAAACAAACAGATACTGGTCACCGGCGGAGCCGGGTACATCGGCAGCCATGTCGTCCGGCAACTGGGCCACGCCGGTGAAAGCGTTATTACGCTGGATAACCTCTCGACCGGGTTCGAGGCTGCCGTCACCGCCGGCGAGCTCGTGATCGGAGACACCGGCGACGCCGCACTCCTGGAGAAGGTGTTCTCGGCATATGACATCGACACGGTCATGCATTTCGCGGCACACACGATCGTCCCCGAATCGGTCGCCGATCCACTCAAGTATTACCGCAACAACACGGCATCGAGCCGGACGCTCCTGGAAGCCGCCGCGAATCACGGCGTGAAAAACATCGTGTTTTCGTCGACGGCAGCCGTTTACGGAATTCCTGCAGGAGGCAAGGCCTCGGAGGACTCACCGACCCAACCGATCAATCCCTACGGCACATCCAAGTTAATGACCGAGTGGATGTTGCGCGACCTTGCGGCTGCCGGCGGACCCGGTTACGTTGCGTTGCGCTACTTCAATGTGGCCGGTTGCGAACCCAGCGGCACCATCGGCCAGTCAACGCCGAAGGCAACGCTGCTCGTCAAGGTCGCGTGCGAGGCGGCAACCGGCAAGCGGCCGGGTGTCGCCATCTATGGCACGGACTACCCGACGCCCGATGGCACGGGCCTGCGTGACTACATTCACGTCGAGGACCTGGCCACGGCACACCTCGACGCCCTGGCCTACCTGCGCAAAGGCGGCGATTCGACGGTCCTGAACTGCGGCTATGGCCACGGCTACAGCGTTCGCGAAGTACTCGCGGCTGTCGCGAAAGCCAACGGCGAGCCACTGAATGTCAAGGAGGAGCCGCGCCGTGCGGGCGACCCACCCGAGCTCATTGCCGTCGCGGAACGCGTACGCAAGGTGCTCGGCTGGACACCGAAGTTCGACGATCTTGATACGATAGTCCGCACCAGCCTCGAATGGGAACGCAAAATCGCGGCCCGGGACCCTACCGCTTATTGGGCAGCCTGAACAACGAATGAAATTTCGTCGCCCACGATCGCTTAACGGACTCATCCTTGTCGGTTTCGGGTTCGTCGCATTACCGCTCCTGCTGGCGGTGATCTGGGCGCTCGTCAATCTCGATCGAGTCGCGGAGCAAAGCGAACGACTGGTTTCGATCGGCGTATCCGCCGCTGAGAACAACCGGCGCCTCGAAGAACAACTCGTGACCCTGGAGCGCGTCGCACGCCAGTACCAGGTCCTGCGCAACCCGGACAGCCTGCAGATCATCCTCGACGACCTGGAAGCGCTGGAACGACAGCTCGAGGAAATGGCCCCGCTCGTTGCGGAGGCCGGCGCCACGGAGCTGGCCGAATCGATCGGGCGCGGCGCGAGTGCCATCGTTGCCGCGTTGTCCGACCCGGAGATAGACGATGAGCAGCTCGTCGCGGCTATCGACCGCTTCGCGCCAATGCGACTGCGTGTAGAGGACCTCACCAACGTCCTCTCGACCTATGTCGATTCCGAGTTGTCAATACTCCAGGAAACTGCGCGTACCGCGCAAAAGGTATCGGCCTGGCAGGTCGCGGCCCTCGTGCCCGGAACCCTGGTGCTTATCCTGATCTTCACGTTCCTGGTTGCCCGGCCAATATCGCAAATCGATAGCGCCATCCACCAGCTCGGTGAGAGTGGCTTCTCGAAACCCATCAATATCAAGGGCCCGACGGATCTGGAGCGCTTGGGTCGACAGCTCGAGTGGCTCCGCGTACGGCTGCTCGAACTCGCGCAGGAGAAGAACAAGTTCCTGCGGCACATGTCGCACGAATTGAAAACACCATTGGCAAATATCCGCGAGGGCACGGAGCTGTTGCTCGATGGTTCTGTCGGCGAACTGGACGAACCGCAGCGCGAGGTCACCGATATCCTGCGCATGAACGGCCTGAAACTCCAGCAGCTCATCGAAAACCTGCTGTCTTTCAGCGCCTGGCAAACCAAGAGCGAGGTACTCACACTCAGTGATTTTCCGCTGCGGGCACAGGTGATTGCGGTCGCCAGGACCCAGCGCCTGGCGCTGAAAGCTGCGAATATCCAGCTGAAGCTCGATGTGGAAGACATTATTGTGAACGCGGATCAAGACAAAATCCGTACAGTGCTGGATAATCTCCTCTCGAATGCGATCAAGTTCACCCCGCGCGGTGGCCTGATTACGATTCGTGCGAGTCGGCTGGACACGAGCTTCGTGATCGAGTTTGGTGACACGGGTCCGGGTATTCCAGAAGAAGAAAGCCCGCGCATTTTCGAGGCATTTTTCCAGGGTCGCCGGGAGCAAGGCGGCGCTGTTGGCGGTACGGGCATTGGCCTGTCCGTCGTGCTGGAGTGCATACAGGCACACGATGGCTCGGTTGAACTGGTCGACTCGGACGAATTTCCGGGCGCGCATTTCAGAATCCATATTCCGCAGAGGCGGGCTGTGGCTAAACGGAAGTTGGCGGCAAATGCATAACACGAGGATCACAATTCGGTTGACCCGGATCGCGGCGATGGCAGTCATCGTTTCGTTGATGACGGGGTGTGCGACGGCCTCGAAAGCGACAGACTGGCTGCGTGGGCGTGACAAGGCCCCCACCGACGACACCGTGATTCTCGGCGCACCGGATGCCGAGGAGTACCTTAAGGAGCTCTACGAGCTGGCGTCCGGCGACCCCCACAAACAGGCGGATATCTTTGAGGATGCGGCAGCCGCCGCTAAGCTGACGCCCGGACCCAGCAGCAATCTCCGTTTCGGCATGATCCTCGCTACTCCGGGGCACTCGGGGACCGACCCGGCGCGTGCAGAAAACGTCCTGCGCGACGTCCTGGCGCAAGGTGAGCTGCTGACGTCGACGGAGATGTCACTCGCGACGATCTACCTCTACAGCGCCACGCGCCTGAATACGATCAGCGCCGAAGCGCGCAATCTGACCGAATCCACCACGCGCGCCGCGCGCGATGAAGAACTCGCCACCAGTCAGCGCATCGCCTCTATAGAGGCAGAGAACCAGCGGCTCCGGCGCGAACTGGCCGACGCGGAACAAAAGCTCGAGGCGATCACCTCGATCGAACGCGAGATTCGTGACCAGGAGTAGCGCTCCCCTTGCCGGGCATGACATAACCCTCTAACCTTCTCCCATGCCCACCAATCAACCGCAACGCGAAGGCAAGATCCTGCTCGTCGATGACGACCCGGGATTGCTCCGCCTGCTGAGTATCCGCCTGCGCGCCGAAGGCTATGAAGTCGAAGCCGCGGAGTCCGCTCACAATGCACTGGGGACGCTGCGCCAATTCAGGCCGGACCTCGTGATCACCGATCTGCGCATGGACAAGATGGATGGCATCGGCCTCCTCAAGGAATTACAGACCCGCTCCCCGGGCCTGCGCGTCGTCATCATCACTGCGCACGGCACAATCCCGGATGCGGTCACGGCGACACAGCATGGTGCGTTCGGCTTCCTGACCAAGCCCATCGACAAAGACGAGCTGATGTCGCTGGTTGAGCGTGCAATGAAAGTCTCGGGCACGGCTGAAGTCGAGGATGACTGGGCGGCGGCAATCATTACCCGCAACGCAGCCATGAAAGAAGTGCTGCAACAGGCCAAGATGGTTGCGGCGACCGATGCACGCGTATTGATCAACGGTGAGAGTGGCACCGGCAAGGAACTCCTCGCCCAGGCGATCCACAGCGCGAGCGATCGACGCAACAAGCCATTTACGGCCATCAACTGCTCCGCCATGGCCGAAAATTTGCTCGAGTCCGAATTATTCGGACATGAAAAAGGCGCATTCACGGGCGCAACCCGTTCTCATGAGGGCCTTTTCCAGGCAGCCGAGGGCGGTACGTTGTTACTGGACGAGATCGGCGACATGCCCATGCGCCTGCAGGTTAAATTGTTGCGCGTGTTGCAGGAAAACCAGGTTCGCCCGGTCGGCAGCACTGAGGCAAAACAGATCGATGTCAGGGTCATCTCGGCAACGCACCGGGATCTGAAGGAATTCATGAAAGAGGGCCGCTTCCGCGAAGACCTCTACTATCGACTGAACGTCGTCAACATCAAGTTGCCGACACTCGACGAGCGACGCGAGGATATCCCGCTGCTCGTTGCACATTTCCTGCAACAGATCGCCCGGGAAGCCGACCAGGAACGCAAGGTTTATGCGCCGGAGGCCGTGGAAATGCTCGTTACCGCCGAATGGCCCGGAAATATCCGGCAGCTGTACAACATCGTGCGGCAGAATGTGGCGTTGTCGCGCTCGCCCGTTATAAGCGCCGAACTCGTGCAACAGTCTTTGGGCGAGCACGCCGGGAAACTGGCGTCGTTTAGCGATGCGCGCGATGAATTTACGCGCAATTACCTGACGCAGATCCTGCAAATTACCATGGGCAACGTCAGCCAGGCTGCCCGCCTGGCAAAAAGAAACCGGACCGACTTTTACAAGCTACTCGCTCGTCACGACCTGAACCCGGATTCGTTCAAATTCCGCTAGCGGACTGCTGTTCAGCCTCGGTCTCGGCGATCGCGAGGACATCATCGGGCGTCTCGCCCACGCAGCTGACTGTGTGACCGTACCGGTCGCGACCCTTTACCTGCCAGTATCCGGTCGGCAACTCGTCGACCCTGAAGAACCAGCCGCTGATGCGACTGCGAATCGGAAACGACTGCTTGATCTCCCGGTCAGGGTGTCTCGTTGTGAGGAAGTCCATAACTCCTGATTCTCGCTCTATGACACGCTCTTCGGCGCTCATGCGGAAATTATTAGCCGGAAAAATGAACGAATGGTGAATCCGGGGCAGTTCGCCGCCAATCATCTTAATGCAGATTGTCAGCATTGTTCGTCAGCTATTTGAAAAGCCGAACGACGTCGAAAATTGAGCGCTCTGCCAGTTATCGTCCAGGCAGGGAGAAACGGCCCGGGGTTGCGCGATCCATCTGGTCAACTTTGGCCACGCGCCTGGCCCCAGCCGATCCTCAGGGTGCGGCTTTCTTGGAATAGCCGTCGGCGCTGAGGCCGTACTTGTTCAGCAGGTCGTACAGTGTCGGGCGCGTGATGCCGAGGAGTTCGGCGGCCTTGGAGATATTGCCGTAGCTCCGGGTCAGCGCCACGCGAATGGCCTTCGACTCGGCGGCCTGCCGTACCTCACGAAGGTTCAGCGATTCACTCTGCCCATCGGCGTCCTGCAAGCCCAGGTCAATCGCGGTGACCATCTTGCCGTCGGCCATGATGACCGCACCTTTTATCTTGTTCTCGAGTTCACGGACGTTGCCTGGCCAGGAGTAAGCTTCGATGGCGCGGACGGCGTCGTCGGAAAAGCCGTTGATGGCTCGTTTCTGCAGTTTCGAGTACTTCTGCAACAGAGTACGCGCAAGAATCAGGCGACCTTCTTCACGATCCCGGTACGGCGGGATGTTGATCGTGATTTCGCTCACCCGGTAGTAAAGATCCTCGCGGAATAGCCCTTCCTTGATCCGGCCTTCGGGAACC
>JAOUNK010000236.1 GCA_029881015.1 Gammaproteobacteria bacterium
AGCACAGCGCCCGTGAGTTCGGTCCGCTGCTGGAGAAACTCGATCAGGGCTACGAGATGGTGATTGGCTCGCGGGATTCGGGGTCGCATGCGAACGTAGGCCGCCTGTACGCGAACGGCATTTACAACGTCGTGGCGTCCTGGCTGACCGGGCGACGTATTCCCGATCTGACCTCGGGTTTTCGGGTCGTCCGGGCGAGGCTGTTTCAGCAGTTTCTCTACCTTCTGCCGAACGGCTTCTCCTACCCGACGACCATCACGATGGCCTTCCTGCGCGCAGGTTACCCGATCAGTTTCGAGTCGATCCCCGTCGCCAAACGCATCGGCAAGAGCCACATTCGCCCGCTTCGCGATGGCGTGCGTTTCCTCGTGATCATCTTCAAGATTGCGACGTTGTATTCACCGCTGAAGATCTTCCTGCCGGTCAGCGCAGGTTTCTTCGCTACCGGAATTGGCTGGTACGCCTACACTTTCCTGACGATGGGGCGTTTCACGAACATGAGCATGCTGCTGCTGAGTGCGTCGGTCATCGTTTTCCTGATCGGTTTGATTTCCGAGCAAATCACGGCGCTCACCTACAGCAAATCCTGACATGCGGCATGTGATCGTGGTCGTTGGCAGCGAAGCGCAGCGCCGGCAGGCACTGCCCAGAATTCGGCTGCTGAACGACGAGGCCGTGCGCGAGTCGATGTGGCTTGCGTGCCGTGACCAGGACGCTCCCGGTGCGCTGCTCGACGACACAAAGAGTGTCGTCCTGCGCATCCTGGCATTGCCGTTCCTCGCGTATCGCTTCTACCTGCTGGTGCACAACACACGTTTGTGGGCGGGCAAACGACCTTTGGTGCTGATCCGCGGCCGGGGCCTTGCCAGCCGCATGGCGGCGTACGCGGGTTCCTGGGGCGGCGGCGATATCGTCAAGGCCGACGCGGGAGCCGAGCCGGCCCTGGGGCCGACTCGATACGTCCTGCAGCCGGACGGCAGCCTGAAACTGCTCGACGTCTAGCGGTTGAAGTGGTCCTCGAGCACCTGCGCGACGCAGCAGGTCAGGCGCTTGCCGGTCTCGATATGCAGGAACTCATTCGGCCCGTGAGCATTCGATTTCGGGCCAAGCAGTCCCGTAATCAGGAACTGCGCCTCGGGGAAGCGCTCACCGAGCATGCCCATGAAGGGAATCGTGCCGCCGGTTCCCATGTACATGGAGGGCTTGCCGAAGAAGGCCTCTGACGCTTTTTGCATCGAGTTTTCGAGCCACGGCGCGATCTCCGGTGCGTTCCAGCCCGCCATGCTCGAGTCCGCATCAAACGCCACCTTCACGAGCGGTGGCGGATCGGCCTCGAGTTCCGCCTTGACAGCGGCCGCGGCGTCTTTCGCATTCACTGTCGGTGGCAGACGGAACGACAACTTCAGTACCGTGTAGGGCAGCAATACATTGCCCGCATTCACGAGGTCGGGCATGCCTGCCTGCCCGGTTACAGCCAGCGTTGGACGCCAGGTGTTGTTGAGCAGCAGTTCGGTATGGGACTCGGACGGTCGCGGATCGTCGACGGCCCAGGGGAATTTCTTGTACACGAGTTCCTTGAGCGTCGCGGCTGCGAGCCGGGCTTGCTCGAGGCGCTGTGCCGGGATATCGGCGTGCAGTGCTTCGGTCTTGATTTGTCCGCTGCTTTCGTCCTCGATGCGGCTGAGCAACTGGCGCGCCGTGCGGAAACTCGATGGCACCACGCCGCTGGCCGTTCCGGAGTGCACACCCTCGGTCAGCGAGTCAACGCGCAGCGTACCTGTCAGATTGCCGCGCAGCGAGGTTGTACACCAGAGCTGGTCGTAGTTGCCGCATTCGGCATCGAGGCACACGACCAGATCCGGTGACCCGATGCGGTCCTCGAGCAGATCGATATAGTAGGGCAGGTCGAAGCTACCGCTCTCTTCGCAGCCCTCGATCAGCACGACGCAGTGCGCATGCGGGATGCCTTGCTCCTGCAAGGACCGAACGGCAGTCAGCGAACCGAACGTGGCGTAGCCATCGTCCGCACCACCGCGGCCATAGAGTTTGCCGTCCTTGATGACGGGCTTCCACGGGTCGAGGTCGTCGTCCCAGCCGCTGAACTCGGGTTGCTTGTCATAGTGGCCGTAGAGCAGGACGACTTCATCCGACTGCCCGGGGATGTCGATAAACAGCAAGGGTGTGCGACCTTCGATTCTTACGACTTCGATCGTCATGTCCTTGATCGGTTGCGTCCTGCACCAGGCTTCGAGCATCCTGACCGCGGTCTCCATGTGGCCGTGCTTCTCCCAGTCTGGATCGAAGTGCGGCGACTTGTTCGGCACCTTTATATACTCGGCGATCTCCGGAACGATCGAGTCATCCCACATAGTGCTGACGAATGCAGCGGTCTTCTTGTTGTCCATAAGTGCTTCTTATTCTGCGGTGAGTGAACGGATGAATGTCTGTGTCATGCGTTCGGTAGTAATGAAAAACCATCCGTAGTCCTCGCCAATATCGGCCAACGGATTCGCTGCGAGAATGTCTTCCTCGCTCATGCCTTTGTCAATCAGGGCTTTCACGCGCGCATGTGCTTCGCGCAACATGGCAAGGTCCTCTGCAAGTCCCTCGCGTGTCGCGACCGGGCCGTGGCCGGTCAGGAACCTGGTATTCCCGTCTGCCATGTCGATGAGTTGCTGCATGCCCGCCATGTAGCCGGCAACCGTGCCGCCACTGTCCAGATCGATAAACGGGAACAGACCGCGAAAGCTGAGGTCTCCGGCCGCGATGACGTTGGCGTTGCGAAAGTGGATGACCGCATCGCCGTCGGTGTGCGCGTTCGGGATGTGAATGGCGATGGCTTCTTCGCCATTGACGTGAAATGTCATCCTGTCGGAGAACGTAATGACAGGCAGAGCGCCGGGACCCGTGTTCAGTTGATCATTCGTCGACATGCGCTCACGCAGCTTGTCGTGTGACACCACAATCGTGCCCCGTTCGCTGACATAGACATTGCCGCCGACATGATCGCCATGTGCGTGCGTGTTGATCACAAAGTCGATCGGACGTCCCGCGATTTCCTCGGCCTTGGCCACGAGGGCTGGTGCTGTCGATTCCATGACGTCGTCGATCATCACCACGTATTCGTCGCCGACGAGCAGGCCGACACCGCCACCGACAAAATCGGCCGGTTCGTTGAGCGCGAAGCCTTCGTTGGTATTACCTATCTGGTAGATACCCGGCGCGACCTCGACAGCCGCAAACGGGCTGGCGGACTCGTCGGCTGACGCGAAAGGCGCGACAGCCAGTAGCAGCAGGGCATATTTTCTCATCGATGTCTCCAGCGTTGGCAAGACAGCGATGGTACCGTGATTGCCCTGCTATTGGCGACCCGGGAACGCGAACTGCGCCTTTTCACGCACACCGCCCGAGGGCCAGCGCTGCGTGATCGTCTTGCGGCGCGTATAGAAGCGGACGCTGTCCGGGCCATACGCGAACAGATCGCCGAACAGTGAGCGCTTCCAGCCACCAAAGCTGTGGTAGGCGACCGGGACCGGGAGTGGCACGTTGATACCGACCATGCCGACTTTGATGTTGTCCGCGAAGTAACGGGCGGCCTCGCCGTCGCGCGTAAAGATACAGGTACCGTTGCCGTACTCATGATCGTCAATGAGTTGCATGGCCTGTTCCTCGGACTCGGCCCGGACGACGCATAGCACAGGTCCGAAAATCTCTTCCTGGTAGATACGCATGTCGGCCGTGACCTTGTCGAACAGGCAGGGACCCAGGAAATAGCCTTTCTCGTAGTCGTCGACAACGAGTTTGCGGCCATCCGCGACAAGGTCGGCACCTTCTTCGACACCGAGGTCGACATAGCCTTTTACCTTGTCGTAATGCACGTCGGTCACCAGCGGCCCCATGTGATTGGAGAGGTCCGTGCCGGGGCCGACCCTGAGGTTGGCGATTTCTGCCTTGAGTTTAGCAACCACCGTATCGGCTGTTTCCTCGCCTACACAGACGGCGACCGAAATTGCCATGCAGCGCTCGCCGCAGGATCCGAACGCCGCACCCATGAGTGCGCTGACGGCATTGTCGATATCGGCGTCCGGCATGACCACAGCGTGGTTCTTGGCGCCGCCGAGCGCCTGTACGCGTTTGCCATTGGCGGTGCCCGTCGAGTAGATGTACTCGGCAACCGGCGTGGAGCCGACAAAACTGATCGCCTGTACGCGCGGGTCGTTGAGCAACGTGTCGACGGCCTCCTTGTCCCCATTGACGAGATTGAACACGCCGTCCGGCAAACCGGCTTCCCTGAACAGGCGGGCGACGATCATCGGCGCGGTCGGGTCCTTCTCGGAAGGCTTCAAAACGAACGTATTGCCGCAGGCAATAGCCATCGGGTACATCCACATCGGCACCATCGCGGGGAAGTTGAACGGTGTGATGCCGGCGACAACGCCGAGCGGCTGGAAGTCCGACCAGCTGTCGATTCCCGGGCCGACATTGCGTGAGAATTCGCCCTTGAGCATCTCGGGGATGCCGCAGGCGTAGTCAACGACCTCGACGCCACGACCGAACTCGCCCATCGCATCATCCAGTACCTTGCCGTGCTCGTCCGTGATGGCGGCTGCGATCTCGTCGGCGTTCTCCTCGAGCAGTTGCTTGAAACGGAACATGATTCGAGCGCGCTTCGCGGGTGGCGTGTCGCGCCATGCCCCAAAGGCTGCCTCGGCTGCCGCGATCGCGTCCTCGACGGTGGCTTTCGATGCCATCGCAACGTGCTTCGTGAGCACACCGGTTGCCGGGTTGTAGACCGGGGCGGGACGGTTGTCGTCCGCGACGTCAACGCCATTGATGAAGTGTCCGATGGTGTTGCTCATGCCAGTGTATCCATTACGCGGCGGACGGCTTCGAATGACTGTGTCATTTCGTCAGGGTCCGAATTCAGGAAGGGGGAGAATTGCAGCGTGTCCATACCGGCACGGACGACCAGGTTCTCATCCCAGAAACATTTCTTGTGGGCCTCTGCGCCGCGTGCCCCGACGGCACCAGCCCGCGGGGCCATCTCGATCGAACCCATCAGTCCGAAATTACGCACGTCGATAACATGCCGGTGATCGGCGAAGGAGTGCAACAGGTCCTCGAAATGCGATTCGAGCGCCCGTGCCTGCTCGAACGTGCCTTCCTCGGCATAGACATCCATGGTGGCAAGACCTGCTGCGGCTGCAACCGGGTGACCCGAGTAGGTGTAACCGTGGAAGAGTTCGATCATGTGCTCCGGGCCCTGCATGAACGCGTTGTAAATCGTGTCGCGGACCAGTACCGCACCCATGGGGATGACGCCGTTGGTCAGTCCCTTGGCCGTCGTGATGATGTCCGGGGTCACGCCGAAGCGTTGCGCGCCGAAGCCATGACCGAGGCGCCCGAAGGCCGCGATGACTTCATCGAAAATGAGCAGAATTCCGTGTTCGTCACAGATTTCGCGCAGGCGCTCGAGATACCCCGCCGGCGGCGGGATAACGCCCGCTGAACCGGCAACGGGTTCGACGATGACAGCGGCGATATTGCTG
>JAOUNK010000238.1 GCA_029881015.1 Gammaproteobacteria bacterium
GAGGTCGAACGGGCTCGGCGACTTCGATAACATGATCAGGCCCATCAACTCACCCCTCGAGATCAGTGGCACGACCAGCCAGGCGTCGTGCCTCTCCGCAAACCAGCCGCCAAGCTCGAGTTCCTGATACCGCTCGGGGTGCTTTGCAAGCTCGCGCAGGTCGACAACCCAGCCGTTCCTTTCAATGAACCGGACCAATGGGTCTTCAAGCTCAATGTCCGGCACCTTGTCATCGAAATTGTAGGTAGCGGCAACCAAGAAATCTTCATTGGTGGAAGCTCGCGTCCAAAGGACGCCCGCCGGGCCCTCGATAATCTGCGCCATTGCCTTTACAACCACATAGCGCGTCGAGCTGTCATCGAACTCGGACAACGCTGCGACCAGGCGTAGCCATTCCTCTCGGTAGTCATACTTATTCTGGAAAAAGTGTTTACTGAGAAACACCCTGACACGTGCGCGCAGCACGCTCGAAAACAAGAGCGCGATGAGTACCAGTGCGGCACCCGCGAAGAATATGACCCTCGCGACACTTCCCCAGGTTCCGCCATACAAGAGTAGCAAGTACCCGCCAAGGCTCATCACTAACAGGTAGACGCCAACGGCAACGAGCGCAGTGGAGTAGAAGACAATATGTCGCGACACGAAGATATTGAGATTCCAGTCGGGATTTCGGCGTGCCGCGAGCGCGATGAATGGGACGAACAGTACGTTTGCTGCGCCTCTTGCCAGCCAGGTTGCCGTGTCTATCTGCTGAAAAAGGACACCTTGAGAAAACAGGAACAAGTCATAGGCAAATACGCCGCCCAGTCCCAGAGCCAATGCCTTCGCGCTGGAGCGCAGAGCTGGAAGAGCGTTGCGATACAGTTGCTCAATAACGATGAGTCCAATCAGGGAAGTCGCCAAACCACCTGGTATTGCAATCGCGTCGATATCCCCGACCGTTCCAAGGAACTGGTTGCTTGCTAAAACCCAGGATCCTGCACACAAGACCAGCACCCAACCTGCGTACGCAAGTAGACGGATACTGCGGGCCAGGCCAGTCTGGGCAAGAAAGGTCAGCCATGCCCCGGCTCGAAGGATTTCCGCAAAGAAGATGACCCCACGCGACAATCCCCCGTGGTAGACATCCAACGCCATAAGGCCGCTCCAGCAAGCGTTCACTACGCATGCTGTAATCAGGAATCCACCGATTTTTCTGCTGCGCCAGCTAGTCAGCAGCATCACCGAGAGCAGAAGATAGAGCGCGCCCAGTACACCGTAACTACCGGCTCCAAACGTGACCATTCCTGTACCCATGTTTATCGCCGTGCGAAAATGAAATAATACATGACTCGCAAACCATGGCCGCCAGCAATTAGCGTAGTGCTCGAATCATTTCGCCAACAACAGAAAGCCTTTGTGCTGACTAGCTGTATTGCGGGCTTGTTACTTGCGCTGCATTTCTTCCATCCGCCGGCTGGCGGACTGTGGACCCAGGTCTTTTTCGACTCCCTGCACGTCCCGGTCTTTGGTCTGATTGCGGTGTTCATATTTCTGATCGCAGATTCAAGGTTCGTATGGGTGCGGTCAACAGTAATCGCCCTCGCCGCGACATCATCACTGGGCGCGCTCAGCGAGGTAGCTCAAATATTTACCCCGCGCGATGCCTCATGGCGAGACCTGGCTGCCGACATCGTCGGAGCGGCTTGCTTCCTTGCTATTCTCCTCGCCACCCGGCGTTCCATCGGGTTTTCCAGAACGCAACGTATGGTGCTCCTCGCGGCGGCAATCTCGGTACTTTGCTGGGTGTTGGCCCCACTAGGCATTGCGAGCGCAGCATATGTCGAACGATTCTCGCAGTTTCCAAAGATTGTCAGCTTCGACGGCCGTTTTGGGCGAGTCCTGACGCGAGTTCAAAATATTGACTACCAGATTATTACGCGTGACCAGGATGCCCCTCCGCACGCGCTAATTACTCTACAGGACAAGCCTTGGCCGGGTGTTGCATTTCATGACGTCTGGCCGGACTGGAGCGAGTTCCAGACCCTGATTGTTGAGCTGGGCGTCGACGGAGACTCTCCCCTTCAGATCAGCATCCGGGCTCACGACGAACCGCATAAATTCAGCAAAGCATTTGCCGACCGATTCAACCGAACATACACGCTCGATCCGGGAGATCATACCCTGTCGATTCCGCTGACTGACCTGATCGATGCGCCCCGTGGGAGAGTGATGGATTTGTCAAAAATGTCGGAACTCATAATCTTTACTGACTCAACGAACCCTGGCCGCTCATTCAGGCTCTACGAAATTCGTCTCGAATAGCTAGCGAGAACCCTTGCCCCAAAGAATTACTTCCACCGTCTGCAAGATGATCATCAGGTCAAGGAATACGTTGTGGTTCTTGACGTAGTAGAGGTCATACTGAAGCTTCTCCGCGGCGTCGTGCTCGGTCGACCCGTACGGATAACGAATCTGTGCCCAACCGGTAACGCCCGGCAGTACGGCGTGCCGTTCCGCGTAGTAGGGAATTGATTCAGACAGCTTCTCAACAAACTGCGGTCGCTCGGGTCGGGGACCCACGAGACTCATCTCGCCGCGGATAACATTGAAAACCTGCGGCAGCTCGTCCAGGCGCAGCTTCCTGAGGACACGCCCTACTCGCGTAATCCGCGGATCATTCTCTTCTGCCCATACGGCCTTGCCATCAGCCTCGGCATCTTCGCGCATGCTGCGAAATTTGAGCACGCTGAAATTCTCGCCCCGGAAACCTACCCTGATCTGCCGGTATAGAACCGGAGCACGAATCCCGTCCTCGATTTTGATGGCGAGGATAATCAGCACCATGAACGGCAGACACAGCAGACCCACAACCGAGCCAACAAGCAGGTCGACCAGGCGCTTGAAGAGGCGTCGTGCTGGACTGATCCGAAAGCCGCTCGAAAAAATGAGCCAGCCGGGCTGAACCAGGTCGATCCTGATCTTGCCGGTCTCACGCTCGAGAAACTCGATGATGTCGATGACCTGAACACCGCGCAGTTTGCACTTCAAGAGCGCACCGACCGGGAGATTCCCACGTCGGTCGTCCATCGCGATCACGATTTCGTCGGCGTTGAGTTTCCCACTCACCTGCTCGACGCACGCATCTTCGAGCATTAGCTCGCCGCTGGTCTCCAGCACCTGGGTATCGCCAGGTGCCGCGACAGTCGCTACAACCTTGAAGCCGCGACGGTCCGCCTTGCGGCGCAATTCGGAAATGGCAGCCGCCCGGCTTCCGGCGCCGTAGACAATGGTCCTGTGCCGAAAGATGTTCTCATCGGCATGGCGCAGGAAGTAGTACCGCAGCCCGAGGATCAACACCAACGAGTAGAGGAGCGCGATAGCCCCCAGGTACTGCATGAGCTGCGCGGAACGAATGATGAGAAACACCAGCGTTAACGAAATCGAGCCGAGCCCGAAACCGACAAGCACTCGGACGAAGGCCTCGTGGAAGTAGATCCGCTGATGAAATTGATACAGCCCCGTCGATACCAGGCTGACCAACATAACGACGGCAAAAAGACCGGCGCGAAATGCCAGTGACCCGAACCTCGCCTCGCAGGCCTCTACGCTTCCACAAGTAATAATGGCCGCGACGTAAACGGACGAAAACAGCACCAACAGTTCACCGGCGCCCAGCAAGAGCAGCGGCGTGCGAATCGTCCTGTTTATTGACCAAGCGGGCATTTTTCTGGCTTATTTAATTTTACTATTCAGTAGATTACGCCGGTTTTGTGACAACTTCATGAGATCACGTCCGATTGTCGCTTTCCGGATATGCAATGCATTGTAAGGGACCGTGGGACGCGGCAGCGTGATGCATGTCGCATGCAACTTGGTCGACCAGGTCTCGCGCGCTCAAAATACGAGGGAAAATCAGAGTGTGACGCGTGTCACACTGCCCCTGGCGACCGCGTCGGTCGCGGCACAGGCCCGTCCTGCACTACCATTTTCGAACCTGATCTGGGCGCGTGAGCGCAGTAGTTCACAAAAAGGACGTTGTCGTATGCAGAAGTCATTCTCACCCGCCTTATCCGTACTTGCCATCGTCTTGTGCCTGATTTGCGCTCCGGCATGGGCCGGGAAATTCAACGCCATCGTTAACGGCAAGTCTTACCACTTCAACTCGACGTACGACTGGAACGAGAACAACTACGGGTTCGGACTTGAGCACCAGTTCGAGCAAAAGAGCGCATGGCGTACGGTCGCCATGGCCAACGGCTTCCGCGACAGCACGGACAACATGTCCTACATGGCGGGAGCAGGCCTTCATCGGCGTATTTACGAAACCGACAGATTGTCGGGCTTTTACGTCTACGCAGGCCTGAACGCCTTCGTCATGACACGCGACGACGTTAACGACAGCAAGCCGTTCCCGGGAATACTGCCCAGTATCAGCGTCGGCAATGACAAGGTCGGCCTAAACCTGACTTACATGCCCAAGCACGCCATCGAAGAAGCGACCAACTCCAGGGCCGTCGATCCGACGCTCAGCGGGATCCTGTTCCTGCAGTTCAAGGTCAGCATGGACCAGATTTTGCCCTGAAATTGTAAGGGCCAGAGTCGCTGGCTCTGACCTCGGAACCCCTAGCCTTCCAGTATCGCCAGAACCTCGGCAGTCTTTTCCTTCATCAGGGCTGCATCGCCCCGGCTCTCTACGTTCAGCCTGACGACCGGCTCCGTGTTCGACATTCGGATATTGAAGCGCCAGTCAGCAAACTCGAAGCTGTAACCATCCGTCTTGTCCACGTCCAGGGCGTCCCCGGAGTACCTGTCATGCAGTGCCTGCAGCGTCGCCTTCGCATCGGCGACTTCGCGATTGATTTCACCACTGGCCGGGTACATCGACATCCGCTCGCCGACCAGTTCGGACAACGATTTGCCGGTGACCGAGATCAGCTCCGCGACGAGTAACCAGGGGATCATCCCGCTGTCCGCGTAGGAAAAATCGCGGAAATAGTGGTGGGCGCTCATCTCGCCGCCGTAAATCCCGTCCACTTCCCGCATCTTTTCCTTGATGAACGAGTGGCCGGATTTGCTCTTGACGGCCTCACCGCCAGACGCTGCGACGATATCGAGCGTATTCCACGTCATCCTGGGGTCATGGATGATCTTGCCACCGGGGTTCTTGGCCAGGATGCTCTCGGCGAGCAAACCGACGATGTAGTAACCCTCGATGAACGTGCCCCGCTCGTCGAACAGGAAACAGCGGTCGAAGTCGCCGTCCCAGGCAATGCCGAGATCCAGGCCGCCGCTTTTGACAACGTCCGATGTAACCGCCTGATTTTCCAACAACATCGGGTTCGGGATGCCGTTCGGGAAATTGCCGTTTGGCGCGTAGTTGATGTCCGTGAACTCGAAGGGCAGCTTGTACTTCAGGTTATCGAGGACAATTCCTGCGCCGCCATTGCCTGGATTCACAGCGATTTTCAAGGGCTTCAAACTGTTGACGTCGACGAAGCCAAGCAGTTTTTCGATGTAAGGGGCCATGATGTCGGCGGTGCTGCGTTTGCCATGCTCAGAGAGC
>JAOUNK010000239.1 GCA_029881015.1 Gammaproteobacteria bacterium
GATGACCGACCCGCTCGAGGCGGCGACTGACGATCACATCTATTTCAGCAAGGAAGCCTCCAGTGGCGGCCGTGCCTTCGGCGGCGGCGGATGTGGGTGTAACTGATATGACAGCATCGGCGAGAAAAAACGAACGTTCCGTCACAGCGACGCTGGCGGCGGCAACCTGTGCACTTCTCGGCACGACGGCGGTCACGCCCGTCGATGCCCGGGAAGAGCCGAAATGGGACTTCAACACGTCGCTTTTGTACTACGGTGAGGACGAAGGCCGGGTCATGGACGCCAGCTTCAAGTCCATCATTCGCCGCCTCTTTGCCGACGATCGATCGCTGACACTGGGCCTCACCGTGGATGCACTGACCGGGGCGACACCCAGCGGGGCGATTCGCCAGGACGGTCCGCAGTCATTCACGCGCCCGTCGGGCAGCAGCGCCTACACCGAGCGTGCTGGAGAACTCCCGCTCGACGACACGTTCAAGGACACGCGCGTGGCTCTAACGGCCGGCTGGCAGCAGCCCGCCGGCGAGATGGGCCTTCTCAGTGTCGGGCTCAGTGCATCGAAGGAGTATGACTATCTGCACACCGGTGTGAACGCGAGCTATGCGCATGACTTCAACAACCGCAATACAACCGTATCGGCCGGTTTTGCGTTCGCCAGCGACAGCATAGAACCGGTTGGCGGCGCACCGGCGCCATTTACCAGCATGCTTGACGTTGGCGACACCAGCAATCGGGCAGGGGACCAGGACAAGGATGTGCTGGATGTCGTGTTCGGTGTCTCGCAGGTCCTGTCGAAGAACCTGCTGGTGCAGGTGAACTATTCGCTCAGCCAGTCCGACGGGTATCTCAATAACCCGTACAAGGTGCTGAGTGTTGTGGACGGCATTACCGGGGACACCTTGCCGCGCACGCCGGGCATCAACGGCGGGCCCAGCGGTGAGTTCCTGTTCGAGAGCCGGCCTGATGAGCGCACCCAGCACAGTCTGTACACACAGGCGAAGTACTTCATGAACGGCAAGGTGCTCGACGCGTCCTACCGCTACATGACGGATGACTGGGAGATCGATTCCCATACACTCGACGTGCGTTACCGATGGCCGCTTGGGGAGACGCGTTATATCGAACCTCACCTGCGCTACTACACGCAGACGGAGGCCGAGTTCTACCGCCTGAGCATCGATGACTCCGCACCGCTGCCGCAATTTGCTTCGGCGGATTATCGCCTCGGCAATTTCGATGCAATCACGGCCGGCGTGAAATACGGCTGGAAGACCCGCAATGACAATGACATGAGCATTCGCGTTGAGTGGTACACCCAGTCGGGCACGGTGCCAACCCAGCAACTTATCGGCAACCAGGTGCTGAGGGACAACTACCCGGACCTGAACGCACTGATCGTGCAGTTCAGTTACCGGTTCTCCCGGTAGCGATGGCGACAGCCCGGCCCGGGAGGCAGGTTCGGCTCGTCGCCGCGGAACAGGGCTGGGCGGGCCGCTTCCAGGCTATGGGGAGCCCTTGCGAGGTCCTGGTCGATGGGGGCAGCAAAGCCAACGCGGCCGCACTGACGGCGCTGGTCTCGGCCGAGGCCTGGCGTATCGAGGACAAGTTCAGCCGCTATCTCGACGGCAATATCATCCACAGCATCAATACGGCGGCTGGTAAGCCGGTCGAAGTCGATACCGAGACCGGCAACCTGCTCGATTTCGCCGCCACACTGTTTGAGATCAGCGACGGTCGCTTTGACATAAGCTCCGGCGTGCTGCGTGCGGTCTGGACGTTTGACGGCAGCGACAGGATTCCCTCACAAGAGGCGATAGACGCCGTGCTGGACCGTGTCGGCTGGCAGCGGGCCGCCTGGTCCGGGGGTTGCCTCACGCTGGAGCCCGGCATGGAAATTGACCTCGGCGGCATCGGCAAGGAATACGCCGTCGACCGCTGCACGTCCCTCGCGGGTGACGCGTCCGCTATCCCGGCGATGATTAATTTTGGCGGCGACCTCGCCGTGACCGGGCCGCCACGAAGCCGCAGCGCCTGGAAGGTGGGCATTGAAGGCCCCGCGGCCGATTCGGCAGACAGGCTTGTGAAACTTCGCCAGGGCGCCCTCGCGACCAGCGGCGATGCGCGGCGTTTCCTGCTGCGCGACGGGGTGCGGTACAGTCACATACTCGATCCGACGACGGGCTGGCCCATACCGGACGCCCCGTCCTCCGTCACGGTTGCGGCAGATACCTGCACGCAGGCGGGCATGATGAGTACATTGGCGATGCTCAAAGGCCCGGATGCCGAGTCGTTTCTTGCGGCGCAGGAACTGCTTAGCTGGTGCCGCCGGTAGGTGATATAAAGCTTTAAAAAAGTTCTTTAAGTTATTGTTTATAAACAATTCATGTAAAATATTGCCTTTTACGCTCCGACCATTTATGGTCTCAACGACGCGGGGCGGGGGCTCCAGAGTGAGAACTCCGTCCTTTCATAGACGGCGATTCCCAATAATCATAAAGCGATGTTTGTCGACCTACCGCAAGAACTGATCCTGTACACGGCCGGCGCCTTCCTGCTCGGATGGCTGTTGTCGTCGCTCAGTTCGAATATGGGGGCGCGCTACAAGGTGAAAAAGCGCGATCCGCGCGACGATCGTATCCGCGAACTCGAGGCGGAACTGCGCATAGCCCATGGCAATACCGACAAATCACGGACGGAACTCGAGCGTCTCGAGGACCAGCTCAAGGAAACCACGATCGGAATTGAGCGCAGGGACATTGTGATCTCGGAACAGCAGGCGAAGCTCGATCGCGTGAAAACGGACCTCAAAGACTCGGTCATAAAGACGCGCGAACTGCGTGCGGAACTCGCTGAAAGAGCCACCGAGAATGTGCATGCGGAAGCGAAGATCCGCGAAGTCGAGACCGAGCTGTCGATCGCACAGGCGTCAACCGACCTGATAGCAACCGGTGTCCTCGATTATTCAATCGCACCCGACACGGAAGACGGTGGCGCCCCGGCCAACCAGGACGATCTGGCCAAAGTCAGCAAAGCAGCGACCTGAGCTTGTTTCTACGACGCACCGCCACGCTGTTCGTGGCCCTGGCCTGCGCCTCCTGCAGCCCGTGGGACTATCCTGTAAACATACCGTTTGCCGCGACCTGGCAGGGTAGCGCCATCGATTGCAACAGCGACGGTGCTGCGCTTTCGGACCTGCGATTCTATGTCAGCAATGTCCAGCTCATTGACGATCAGGGGCAGGCACACGATGTCCGTTTCGCCACGGAGATGGACTGGCAGAACGACGCTGTCGCGCTGATCGACCTGGAGGACGGGTCGGGCGCCTGCCAGAACGGCACAAGCGGGACATCGGACCACGTTCTTGGGGTGGCCACCGCGCGGGCATACAGGGGCCTGCGCTTTACCGTCGGCGTCCCGTTTCGCCTGAATCACGAAAATCCCCTGACCGCCAAGCCACCGCTGGACGACCCCGACATGCACTGGCACTGGCGGTCCGGCTACAAGTTCCTCCGGGCCGGCGTGCGCACCGCGACGGACGGATTCTGGATGCATGCGGGCAGCGCCGGCTGCGATGGGACCGTCGGCAATATCGCCGCCTGCCGGTTCCCGAACCGCATCGAGGTGTACCTGCCCGACTTTGAGGTTGGCGTAGACACGGTCAATGTCGATCTGTCGGCGCTGGTTGCGGATATCGACCTAGACGATGATGCCAGATCCGATTGTTCGTCAGGCCCTCCGGAAGCAGCCTGTGTGGCGCCGTTTGCGGCACTGGGTATCGAATTCGCAAGCGGTAAACAAAACGGCGCACAGCGCGTATTTTCGGCGGAATGAGAAAGACGCCGATCCTGCTGGCTGCTGTGGCGGCGGCAGCACTTGCCGCCATCTGGGTATCGCGGGATACGTCGTGGGACTGGCAGCTGCCGCCCGACTTGCCCCCGCCACAGGTTCCTGCGGACAACCCCATGAATGCTGCCAAAGTCGAACTCGGGCGCTGGCTGTTTTACGACGTGCGGCTCTCCGGGAACCGGACCATGGCCTGTGCGAGCTGCCACATCCAGGCGCTGGCATTTACGGACGGCGTGGCACGATCGACGGGCTCTACCGGCGAAGTTCATCCGCGCAGCTCTATGAGCCTCGTTAACGTCGCGTACGCGAGCCGACTGACCTGGGCCAATCCGTTACTGGATCGTCTCGAGGACCAGGCGCTCACACCGCTGCTGGGGGACCGGCCCGTCGAGATGGGCCTGAAGGACGGGGAGCGGCGTGTCGCCGAGCTGCTGCGTTCGGTGCCCAACTACAGTGAACTCGTCCGGCGTGCCTTTCCGCAGGATGCCGATCCGCACTCCCTGCTGAACGCGGTTCGCGCAATTGCGGCCTTTGTGCGGACCATCAACAGCTTCGAGGCCCCCTACGACCGCTATCTTGCCGGAGAGGCGGACGCGCTGGGCGCGGCAGCGGAGCGCGGTATGGAGCTCTTCTTCTCGGAACGCCTCGAGTGCTTCCATTGTCATGGTGGCTTCAATTTCACGGACAGCACGACGCATGTGAACAGCACGGTTGCCAGTGTCGGCTACCACAATACCGGGCTCTACAACCTGGACGAAAGCGGCGCGTATCCGCCCGACAATACGGGCTTGTTCGACATGACCGGCGAGCGCCGGGACATGGGGCGGTTCAAGGCTCCCTCACTGCGCAACATTGCCGTGACCGCGCCGTACATGCACGATGGCAGCGTGGCGACGCTCGAGGAAGCCATACGCAATTACGAACGTGGCGGGCGGCTGATCGACGAGGGCGAATACGCCGGTGACGGGCGCCTGAGTCCGTTCAAGTCGGAATTCGTTACCGGGTTTGAACTCACCGACGAGGAGCGGGCGGACCTGGTGGCGTTCCTGCACTCGCTGACGGACGAATCCGTGCTTCGCGATCCGCAGTACTCGAATCCGTTTGTTCGCTAGCGTGCGTTCACGGACACGGTGAAACGCGTCTTCCGCCACTCGACCCACAGCAGGAGAAACCAGGCCTGCATCAGGAAAGAGGCGATCCATTCAATACGATTCTCGTTGCTGTTCAGGCTGCCAAGGATCTCTTTCTGGGCAAAGTTGACGATGCCGAGCGCCCACGGGGTCGCGGTCATCCAGACCATCGCCCGTTGCATAAGTGAACGCTCGAGAGCCAGCGACAGAACGAGCTGCGCCAACGCTGTGCCACCGAAATACAGGTAGACGCCGTAGCTGCGCATGATCTCGTAGAAGGGATCGTTGCTCGCCAGGTACGAGACGTACAGCACGAGGGCGATGGCGCCGACGATACCCGCAACCAGGATCGTGTTACCGGCCCGGGAGTCCGGCCGCAGCGACTTGAGCCAGAGCACGGCAAAGTACCAGGTGAACGCAAGGACGGTAGCCTGCGGCAACAGCGTCGCCCGGAAAACGCGATCGCCCGGCGGATAACGACCGGTCGAACTGATCGACGTGCAACC
>JAOUNK010000240.1 GCA_029881015.1 Gammaproteobacteria bacterium
TACTTCTGCAACAGAGTACGCGCAAGAATCAGGCGACCTTCTTCACGATCCCGGTACGGCGGGATGTTGATCGTGATTTCGCTCACCCGGTAGTAAAGATCCTCGCGGAATAGCCCTTCCTTGATCAGGGCTTCGGGAACCTGGTTGGTCGCACAGATTACACGAACGTCGACCGAGATCTCCTTGCGACCGCCCACGCGCTCGATAACGCGCTCTTGAAGAAAGCGCAGCATCTTGGCCTGCAAAGCGATCGGCATGTCGCCAATCTCGTCGAGGAACAGCGTGCCACCGTTGGCGAGTTCGACCTTGCCAACCGTCTGTTTGTGAGCCCCGGTAAATGCGCCCTTCTCGTGACCGAACAGCTCCGACTCGAGCAGGTTGTCGGGGATCGCAGCACAATTTATCGCAACGAAGTTCTGCTCTGCACGGGGGCTTAGACGATGCAATGCACGCGCGAGCAGTTCCTTGCCGGTGCCGCTCTCGCCCAGAAGAAGCGTCGTCACATCGGTCGGCGCCACTTTCTCGATCATGCGGCATACGGCGAGCATGCCCGCGCTCGCGGCAACGATGCCGTCCAGGGGGGACTCATGGACCGCGCTCTGGAGCCGGCGATTCTCAGCTTCGAGTTCGGCGATGTTGAATGCGCGATCTACCAGCAGCTTCAGCGTATCGGTATCGACCGGCTTCTCGTAAAAATCGTATGCACCCTGCGCCATCGCCGTCAGGGCGTTCTCCTGGTCGCCATTGCCCGTGACCACGATGACCTTCGTATGAGGTGCAAGGCGGAGCGTCTCGACAAGTGTTGCCAGACCCTCTTCCACACCCTCCGGGTTTGGCGGCAGCCCGAGATCCTGAAGAATCACTGCCGGCTCATTGCGGCGCAGCTCCACGATCGCATCTTCGCGGTTCTCGGCCGTATAGACGTCATATCCCTCAAAGCACCACCTGAGCTGCTTCAGCAGGCCAGGATCGTCTTCGACGATGAGGAGTTTGCGAGCTTGTTCGTTCATTGCCGGCATGGTGCCACGAACCACCCCGAAATTGCAGTAGCTGTGTCACAGCCGTTACTGCGACACGGCGTCAGTTCTGCTTTTGGCGGTTACGGACCCTCGAGAGAATCAATCCGGACAGGCTCAACAGGATAAGGAACGCCGCAATGGCATCCATCAGCCAGGGCCCGGACTTGCCGAGGACCCGGCCGCTGTGAAGATCGAGCAGCAGGCGTTCCGCGGTCAATCCGGGACCCCGCCACGCGGCGTCCAGTGCCTCGAGCCCATCGGTAGCTGGCAGCACCTCGGCCGACCAGGCCACCTCGCCCCGGCGCTTCGCTTCCCAGTATTCGAATCGCGTAATTTCCTCGTCACTGCGGTACAACGCCTGCCCACTCTGAATGACGGCGTGGTCACCCACTCGACCAATACGCTCGATCGCGCCCGGCAAGGTCGCCGCAAGATCGATGGTTTCTACGAGTTCACCGCTTGCAAGCAGTAGGTGAACCCGGTAGTCGTCCGCCACGATGACCATCGACCCCAGCGACACCATGCCCGCATACGGACCGGGTTCTTCCATACCGTACGCGTCCAACAGCCACGGCCAGCCGATGTATCGGCTATCCAGCTTCAGGTCTTCCGTATGGTTCAGTGCCATGCCGGACAGTGAAAGGAACAGGATAAACACGACGAGCGACAGGCCCGCCCAGCGATGACCACGGCGCAACCAGCGACGTGCGCCTCTGCTGCCGTTACTCGGCGCTTGCAACGTGTTCATGCATCAGCAGCGCTATGCGCGCAATTCGGGTAACGGCGTGCACCGACATCGTCGCCCCCGTGATCCCGTCAATACGGCGGTCGAGGCGGCCCTCAGGACCAAGGCGAGCGTTGGCGAACTGATCGGTAAAGAACGGGTATCGCACCTCCCAACCCCGGCTCTCGCGAAAAGCAAGGACGCGCACATTCTCAATCGCACCGGCCTCGACGGTCACGCCGATCGTAATTGGCAACTCCTTCCCGATCTCGTCCAGTATCCACGCGCTCCGGGCACCGTCACGCCAGTACCGCACCCGCAGCGCCGCGAAATCGTGCTCCAGCATAGCTTCTACGGCGGTGCGCAATTCGCCTGTTACCCACAATACCCTGGCCGCGGGAGGATCCGCAGCGAAGACGCTGTTGAGGTACTCGTCATTTTCGAGGTAGTGGCCTGCCTCACCACCGGACCCGGCCGCAGCCGGGCCCATGGCGAACAGCAGCAAGAGCGCTATGCGAGTGAGCATCGTTGGCATCCGCTGTTAGAAGTTGTAGCCGAAGCCGAGATCGACGGCGTCGAAGTCGCTGGCGCTGAGAGCCGGCACGTCGAATTCCCGGCTTCTGAAGTCGACCTTCAGTACGACCCCATCCGTCGGCCAGTAGTTGAGACCGAATTCGCTCTGGCTGAACCGGTCCTGCTGGCGAGCCGCGTCCAGGTCCTCGTAGCGTGCGTAGACACCCCATTGGTCCGAAATCCGGAAGCTCGGCTCTACGTACCAGCCGGACTGCGAATCTGCGTCGGCAGCCTCAATGGCTGCGCCGTCAAAGTCCCACGCGCCGTAGAGGGCACGCAGGCCAAAGCGTTCGTACTGGTAGATCGCGTGCGCAGTCAGCAACTGGCCCGAGTCCAGGCCGTCACCCGGTACCTGGCTGGGATCCGATTGATACTGGTAGCTGGCGGCAAGCTCGAGGCCGGGCACACCCGTGTACTTCAGCCTGAATGTAGCAGCCAGGTCACTCGCCATCGCTTCGGCGACCTTCTGGCGCCCGCTGCGGACCCGAAACGCGCTGCTTCCATTGGTGGGTATCGCGAGTCCGGAATGCAATGCTGCATCCCAGCTCAGCCCGCCAGCGAGGTTGCCACGCATGCCGGCGCCTGCCTCCCACCAGGTTGAAGGCAGAATGATGCTCTCGACGTCGTTGCGCTCCACGCCATAGAAGGTCGGCGGCTCATGCGTCTCGTTCAGAATGCCCACCGGCAACAGGAACAGGCCGGTCTTCGCGAAGAGATTGTCCCTCAGGGCAAACTCGACATAGGCCTGCTCGAGCTCCACCTCGCCAGGCTTGCCCTCGCCCGCAAGCGAGTGCTCGAGCTCGAACTCGGAGAAGAAGCGCACCCGGTCCGTGAATTCATGGCCGAAGAACAGGACAAAGCGATGAAAGTCGATTTCGTCACTGTCACCCGATTCGGCATCGATCTGGCTGTAGTGCAGCTCGCCATAGCCGCCAATCGACGTCTTGCGAGGCTGGGTGTCGGCGGCCGCCAGACTCTCTACAACATCGCCGGTCGCCTCGATGCGCTCCTCGGTTTCTGCGACCTTTGCATTCGTCGCAACGATGCCATTGCGTGCCTCGTCCAGTTCCTTGCGCAGTGCATCTATTTCGGCCTGCTGACGCTGCACGATCTCGAGAATATCCTCGAGCGTGGTCGGGGGTTCCTGAGCGATCGCCAGGGGGGATACTACAACTACGGCCAAGCCAATCAGGGCGGCCCGGAGTATGTTCATGATCTTGCGCTTCCTGTAATCAACGGTGAGAAGATTACGGGATGTTAACGCAAATGACAATCATTCTCATTCGTATTAATACATAGGAAGACCGCTCTCTACGCCGGTCGCCGCATTGTGACCACGTAGCCATCGGAGAGGTCTAACCGATTGAATAAACGGGAAAACATAGCGAATGGCCACACGGTGACACGGTTGACCAGGAGCGGTGCCAGGCTGCCTGACAGCCAGGCAGGTATCTGCCTGTGGTTGCTCATGCTGGTCTGTTTCTCCTGGTCCCAGCCCGCCCTGTCGGTCATCGAGCGCCGGGCCAGCCAGACGCGCAGTCGGCTCAGCCAGTTGATAAAGGGATAGCCGTAGGCAGTCACCTCGACGTCGACGAAGCCTGCGTCCTCGAGCATCCGTGTCAGATCCGCCTTTTCGTAACGCCGCAGGTGGCCAACCAGTTCATCGTGGACGGTCCAGTATTTCGCTTTCGCGGGCATGGAAAGGACGGCTTGTCCGCCCGGCACGAGGCTCGCGAAAATCCTGCGCATAAACTCTGCATCGTTTTCGATGTGCTCGATGACTTCGCACGCGACGACGCAGTCGAAATCACCCGGAACCTCGTCCGTCATGACGTTGACGTTCGAAATATCGAGGCGTGCTCTCTCCCCGGCGGGCAGCTTCTCGTAGGATTGCGGAAGATCGTCCGTGAAGTCGAGTGCCAGCCCGCGCTCGAAGCGACCGAGCAACTCGCGCGTCAGCGTAAGGTCGGCAGCGCCGATCTCCATGAACGTTCTGCCGTTGTGCAGCCTGCGCAGGAGTTCATGGCGACGAAACAGGAACCTTGGCGCAGGATATTTCATGTCACTGCACGCAATGCCGGCTCGAGCTGTGCCGCCAGCGCGTCGAGAGAGAACTGCTGCTCGAACAGCTTGCGGCCGTTAGCCCCGATCGCGGGCAATTCGTCGCGATGCTCCAGCGCCCACTCGAACGCCTCGGCGAGACTTGCCGGATCGGCCTGCTTGACGAGCAGGCAATTCTTGCGATCGACAAAGGCAATCGGTTCATCCACCTTCCCGATGACCGTGGGCTTGGACTGCGCCAGGAACTGAAACGCCTTGCCTGTGATCACGCGCAGCGCCTGTGGCGTTCCTCCAAACGGGCCGCCGAGACATAAGTCCGCACTCGGGATGACACGGGACTGCAGCTCCTCGAAATCCACCCATGTATCGTGCACGACGTTGCCCGGCTGCAATTCCGCCAACAGGCTCTGGAAGCCGGCGAGCGCCTTGCCCGTGCCACCAATGATACGGAATTCGATAGGCTTTCCCTCGAGCCGCTTGCAGGCGCGCAGCAAGACATCCATTCCATGCAGCGGCAGGAACGTGCCGTAGAACAGCACCGAGAGCGGCTTGTGGGCAGTCTTGCCCGGCTTTTCCGGGTGCGCCTCGGCGGACACCGCGCCCACGTAAACAACGTCCATCTTGTGTTCCGCAACGGAGAATCGCCGGGCGATAAACTGCCGGTGCAGCACCGTGTCAGTCAGACAGCGTGCCGAGAGGTGCAGGCATAGCCATTCGAGCGGATAGACCAGGATGCCGGCAATCCTGCCGAAAACCCCGGCCTTCCCTTCCGACAACAGGGCGTCGCTCGGTGACATGAAGGCATCGAAAATCAATGGCTTGCCGAGCGCGATGAGTCGAATTATCCAGAATATCTCGTGTCCGCGAAAACCCAGGACGTAAACATCCGGGTTGTGCCGCATCCGTATCCGCAGCGTCTTCCAGACAGTTTCCAGGTAGCGGCTGAATCCGGGGCGCGTGTTGGTCGCGTCGAACACCTCACAACCGTCTATGCGGCGGAGCGCCGCCTGCAAATTGCGGGTGCGTATATAGGCCGACGCCCGGTACGACACCACAT
>JAOUNK010000241.1 GCA_029881015.1 Gammaproteobacteria bacterium
GTTACTCAATACCCAGTCGAGGGCCGCGATGGCGTCCGAGGCAACACCCTTGCCGGTAGCGTCAAACACACGCAGGGCGTGGATCGTCGCACCCGGCGCCGTACCCTTGTAGGCTCCGGCGGACATGCTGCCATTGCCGCCGATGATGCCGGCGACGTGGGTACCGTGGCCGAAGGCGTCATTGGGATTGCCGCCGTCGATCTCGACCAGGACGTTGTCTATGTACAAGTGTGCGTCGTCGTCGCTGTTTGTAACCCGAAAACGAATACGCGTATCGGCAGTCAGGTAATCGGTGAGATCGATGCTTTCGCGCATGACGAGTTCTGCGGTGTTGTAGACGGCCAGCGGCTCAGCCCGCCAGGTTGCGCCACCGTTGGTCGATACCTCGAGTACGAATTCGGCGTCGCCATTGATGTCATACAGTCGATAGTCGAAGACCAGCTCGGCCATGGTCGCGTCACCGAGGTCGACCGCCCTCTCGAGCGTGTCGTTCACGCCGCCACGCGCATCGAACTCGACACAACGGCTCGACGGATCCGGGCAATAGTCGGTCTCGACGGAAATTGCGCCGCCCGAGGGATCGTTGTTGTCGCCGCTCTCTATCCAGGGTGTACTCGACCAGTCTTCGGTGCCGTCGCTGTTGCTGTAACTGGTACTGTTGAATTCGTCGAGGAAGGTGCGCTCTTCGAGAATGCCCGTTTCCGCCACGCAGGCAGAGGCGACGGCTTCATAGCTGATTCTTACGTTGTCAAAACGCACATACTGGTTGGCGCCGCCCAGCCCCTGGGCGACACGGAGACGGATTGTGACCTGGCTCGTCAGCTCGACGTAGTCACCAAGCGCGTAGCTGCGCTTGCCGTCGACGTTGCCCACGAGCTCGATTAACTCGAGCGTCTTGTAACTGGCGCCGCCGTTGGAGGACACCTCGATAGCCACTGTGTCGACGCCACCGGCGCCATAGCCGCGATAGTCGAAGCTCAGCGTCGCACTGCTTGCACCCTCGAGGTTCGCTGTACGCCGCAGCGCAGGCAATGCGCCACCCCAGTAGTTATCCATGTAGAACGACGTGCCGTGTACCAGTGCGTCACCGTTTTGCGACGTAGCCAGGCCATCGTCGTTCTCTTCCACCCAGGCGCCGCTCCAGGCATCCGAGCCGTCATTGTTCGAGTACGATGCCGTGTTGAAGAAGTCGGCGTAGGTGCCGCTTGTTGCCGCCGCGGCGATTGTGCAGTTCATACGTGTGGCGACGCTTAGATCGTTGTGTTCGGCAACGCCTGAATCCAACACCGCGATGCCGATCGTGGAGTCAACAGGGAACGCATTCCTGGATCCGGCGGACGGCAGGCCTGCCGTTTGCTGTGCCGCCGCAGAGAAACTCTCTATCGGCGCATCCTTCGCGACGAACTGCACACCTTTGCCGTTGCCAAGGTGCCTAAGCGCGGTCTCGGGTATGCTGATCACGCGCATGTTGAAGTTCTCGAACTCACGCTTCATTTCGCCGCCGAGTCCCTTGACTCGGTCATCCTCGGCCTTGTCGGGCTCGGCCTTGTACACCATGATCACGTCGATCTTCGATGGCTTGTTGCCGCCGCCGGCGTTGTTGTTATTGGCATCCGCCGCTAGCGGCGCCAGACATAGCGCTGCTACAACTGCGATGATGTTTGCCTTGGTGATGCCTTTCATGGCCTTTTCCCTTGCTGGTCCTGCTGATTTGATCGTTGAGCCTATTTCAACAAGTCCAGGGGCATTCGAGAGGTGTATGCCCGGCGCTTGGTGCGGATAAAGTGTGAGACGGCTCACATAATGTCTCTGTCAAATGGCCTAGCGCTGCTGGCTGTAGGCCTCGGCCTGCTTGACCGACTCGACCAGGCGAATACTCCCCTCGGCCGCGAGTCGAGCTGGCTCCTGCTTGGCGCGGACGTGCAGTTCCTGCCCGGTCCCGGACCAGGCGATGCCTTCGATGCCCATCCAGCTGTTCCTGTGCTTCTTGGCTTCGTACATCGCAGCATCGGCTATGCCGAGCACTTCCTCCCATAGCAGGAGATCCGGTTTCTCCGTGATGAACGGGAAGCTCGCATAGCCGATCGACGCGGAGATTCGCACGACGCGATTCTCCCCAATGGAGAACAGTCGCTGCGCAAGGTTAGAGCGAATACGCTCCGCGAGCGTGGCTGCGAAGACCGGGTTTGCATCTCGTGCCACGACAAGGAACTCATCGCCGCCCCAGCGGATGATGTCGTCCGAGGCGCGGCAGGACTCGACGAGGCTCTCGCAAATCTGCTTCAGCAGCGCATCTCCGGCCTCATGGCCGTAGGCGTCGTTGATCGGTTTGAAGTTGTCGAGGTCCACCATCAGGAACAGCAAATCGGTGTTCTCGGACATGTCCATCTTGCGCATTGCTCCGGTTTGCCGACGCAATACGAGGTCGACATCCTTGGCGACCTTTTCAAACAGGTAACGGCGATTGCGCAGCCCGGTCAGCATGTCCGTGGTGCTTAGCCGTATCAATTGGTCATTGACCTCCCGCAGATCGCTGTTGCGCGCATTGAGCTGCTTGGTGCGCTTCAGCACCTCTTGCTCCAGGCGCCGGCTCTGCTCGGCCTTCTGCTGCAGTTTTCGATGCTGGCGGTAGAACATTGACGATATGACGGCCGCAAAGAGCACGATATACGACAGGTACGCCCACCACGTTTCCCAGGGGGCAAGAGCAACGTGCACGGGAATAGAGAGGCCACCTTCAGCCCAGTCGCCATCGGCGATTGCGGCTCTTACTCGAAACGTGTAGTCGCCACCCGCCAGGTTGGTGTACGTGACGCGTCGCTCGGATCCGGCATCGACCCAGTTGTCGTCGAAGCCAACGAGCTGGTAGGCGTAGCGGTTGCGCTCGGGTGCCTCGAAATCGAGTGCCGTGAACTCAAAACTGACGGAGTCGTCCCGATAACCCAGGTTGATGGACTCGAGGATTTCGTAAGGGGACGACGTGATCGCTGCGTCATTCCAGATATCGAAGGATGTCAGCGCAATCGCAGGTGCCGTGACATTAAACTTCAGCTTGACCGGGTCGAAGCGGTTGAAGCCGTTCCCGCCTCCGAAGAACAACTCGCCCGACCTGCTGGCGAAACCGGCACCGAAGTTGAATTCATCGCCTTGCAGGCCTTGCTCACTATGATAGATGCGCGTGTCACCGCTTTCCGGCTGGAGAGTAACCAGGCCACGCTCGGTTCCCATCCATAGATGGCCGTTCGCGTCTGCCGCCATGCTGTAGATCGTATGGTCGACGACCCCCGGGACCACGCGGTGCTGGGCATTAGTGCTCTGCGGGGACTTCGTATCGGCGACGAAGACCTTGTCGAGACCGTTGCGAGTACCAACCCACAGAGTATCGTTCGCGTCGACATGAAGCGCATAGATCGTGTTGGCACTGAGGCTGCCGGCATCGTCATTGTTATGGGTAAGTCGTTCCCAGGAGGCGCCGTCATCGACGCTCCGGTTCAGGCCACCGCCATCGGTTCCTACCCAGATTGCTCCGGTCTGATCCTCCACGATGCTCGTTGCGCGATTGCTGGAAAGCGATGCAGCATTCGCCGGGTCGTGTTGAATTCTGACGAAATCGTTGGTCCGCGGGCGAAATCGGCTGACACCGCCGCCAAATGTACCGACCCAGATTCGACCAATGCGATCTTCGAACAGCGACATGACGCCATTGGCCGCGAGGCTGGTGGCGTCTGCTGCGTTGCTCCGGTACACCGCAACGTCAAGAGTCTCGGGATCGATTCGATTCAACCCTCCTCGCATAGTGCCCACCCAGATCGTGCCATCCCTGGCAGTGAGCATCGCCATGACTCGGTCATCGCTGAGAGACGTCTTCGCCGCAGGATCGTGCCGAATGTGAGTGACCGTGGTCCCTTCGCGTTCGAACACGTCGATACCGCCGCCAAACGTGCCAACCCAGGTGCGGCCCAGCCGGTCCTCGGCAAACGAGGTTACGTTCGGATTGCTGAGGGAATGCACGTCTCCTTCGCGGGGTCGAGAATGACCAAAGGACCAGGACCGGGGGTTCCACTTGTTGGCGCCGCCGGTACGCGTGCCGATCCAGAGGATTCCGCCGCGATCCTGAAAGATGGAAAAGATAAAGTCGTCACTCAGGCTGGTCGAGTCATTCGCGTTGTTGGCATAGCGAAGAAATGCGTTTGTGTCTGCCTTGAAAAGATTCAGTCCACGATCCGTGCCGATCCAGATGCGTCCATCGATATCCTCGAACACGACCTCGACCCGGTTGCTCGACAAAGACGTTGGGGTGGCAGGGTCGTTGCGGAAATTCCGCAGCCCGCGGCTGGACGGCGCATAGAGATACAGACCTGACTGGTGGGTTCCTATCCATAGATTGCCCTGTCTGTCGACCTGCAGCGCCCTGACGTGAGCATCCTGCGGCCACGCCGCCGTTTCGGACAGCGGCTCGAGAGGACGAAACGTGCCGCTGTCGACGTCGAGACGATTAAGCCCGCGCCGAGTACCGACCCAGATATCGCCATCGGGCGCAACTGCGATCGCGTAGATCTCGTCGCTGCTGAGCGATGCGCTGTCGGTTGGATCGTGGCGATAGTGAACGACGTCACCAGTGCTCGTATCCATGCGATCCAGTCCGTCCTCTCGTGTGCCGATCCACACATAACCGCGAGGGTCGTGGACCACCACGCGGATTCGGTCGCTCGAAATGCTCGCGTCGTTCAGCGGATCGTGCCGCCACGACTGGAAATCATCGGTTCGCGGATTCCAGCGCGACAGGCCGCCACCATCCGTGGCGGCCCAGATCACTCCGTTCTCTCCGACAACTAGGTCTCGAACAAAACTGTTGCTGAGTGACAATGGGTTTCCGCGCTCATGCCGGTAGGTCCGAAACCCGTAACCATCGTAGCGATCCAACCCGCTCTCGGTCGCAAACCAGAGGAAGCCGGTCTCGTCCTGAACCACGCCCATCACGGCGCTCTGCGACAGACCGTCGTCGGTACCGATACGCTCGAATCGCATGTTTGACCCAGCCAGATCACTAGCGCTGGCCACGGACATGAGAAACACAAGCACGGCCGCCAGGCTCGCGCTCCATCGCCGTATAGATTTTCGCCGCTCGGTCATACTGTTTCCTTAGCCGGTCTGACGCACCTTGGCGATTACATCAAAGACCCTTCCCCGAGAGGCGTGCGAATGTGCGCCGCAGAGCGATCAGTGTGTGAACTGTGTCACATAACGTGTGTGTCAAATCGCTTGCCAGGGCTTGCTCAATACACGAGCAGCCTCTGGCGAAGACGTTGTGACATGGCGATGCCGGTACGACGATGCGCTGTGATGCAGGTCGCATATCGGCGCCGGTCTTGTTGCCAATTGAGCGAGAAAGTGAAATACGGAGACGTCGAAAAACGGATTCGATTT
>JAOUNK010000242.1 GCA_029881015.1 Gammaproteobacteria bacterium
CACCATGCCGGTACGCATGCGCGACGCAATACTGCGAGCCTTGTCGAGGTCGTCGCAAGAGACGTAGCCGGACAGCCCATAGGGTGTGTCATTGGCGATCCGGATGGCCTCATCCTCATCGTCGTACGGAATGATCGACAGAACAGGGCCGAAGATCTCCTCGCGCGCGATCGTCATGTCATTAGAGACATTCGAGAACACCGTAGGTTTCACGAAATAGCCTTTCTCGAGTCCGTCCGGACGCCCGGTGCCGCCAGCGGCGAGGGTCGCCCCTTCGTCAATCCCGGCCTGGATCAGGTCCTGGATCTTTTTCCATTGCACGTCAGAGACGACAGGGCCGACGGCCACACCCTCGTCTCGCGGATTGCCGACTTTCGTTTCTGCGGCAACGCGGGCCGCGATGGCCGCAGCTTCGTCGAGGCGGCTGCGCGGGACCAGCATGCGCGACGGAGCGTCACAGGACTGGCCCGTGTTCTCGAACATGTCGCTCGCACCTGACGCGACCGCTTTCTCGAAGCGAGCATCGTCACAAATGATATTCGCCGACTTGCCGCCCAGTTCCTGTGCGACGCGTTTGACGGTCGGCGCGGCGTTCTGTGCCACCAGGACGCCGGCACGGGTCGACCCCGTAAATGACACCATGGCGATATCGGGGTGGCCGGATAGCGCTGAACCGACTCCCGGGCCGTCGCCGTTGACAAGATTGAATACGCCCGCCGGCACGCCGGCATCGTGCAGGATCTCGGCAAACAGCATGGCGTCAAAAGGCGCGATTTCGCTGGGTTTCAGCACCATCGTGCAGCCCGCGGCAAGCGCCGGCGCTACCTTGACCGCAACCTGGTTCATCGGCCAGTTCCATGGCGTGATCAGGCCACAGACGCCGATGGCCTCCCTGACGACGCTGGTCGTCCCGATGCGCTCGTCGAATTCATAGGTCTTGAGCGCCTCGAGCGCCGCTTTGAAGTGCTGCGGGCCGCTGGCGGCCTGCGCGTTCTTCGCGAGTCCCCAGGGCGCCCCCATCTCGTCCATGATCGCCTCGGCGACTTCGTCGTGGCGCCGCGCGAACTCGTCGAGAATCGCCTGCAACAGGTCGAGACGCGCTTCACGCGTGGTTTGCGAATACGATTCGAAGGCCTTGCTGGCTGCCGCAACGGCAATGTCCACATCGGCTGCAGAGCCAATGCTAATGCGTCCGTAGACCTCTTCGGTGGCCGGGTTTACGACATCCATGGTGCGCGGCTCGACGGGGTCGACCCACTGGCCATCGATATAGAACTGGAGCTTCTCGAGCATGAACTGTCCTCATTCTGGCGGGCCGCGAATAATAGCCTAATTTCGGGCGTTCTGGTGGCCGAGTTTGCCCGGGAAACCCTTCCTGTTTCAGGTTTTCGCGAGCGGTTGGGAACGGGTATGTGCCTGCGCCTGGTCGCGCTCCGCGCCGTCCTGACGGACGCGGGGGTCTACGGCGGTGACGCTGCCCTGGCAGGCAGGCGGGGAAGGCTAGCGCAGCGCAAGAAACCGCTGCCGGTACTCGGCCGGCGGAACGTTGTACCAGGACTTGAATGCTGTCGTGAACGACGAGATGTTCGAGTAACCCAGCAGCATTGCGATTTCGAGAGAGCGCAGGCGCGCGTCCTTGAGGTAGTTAATCGCGAGCTCGGCCCGAACTTCCCTGAGAATGCTCTGGAAGCTGGTCCTCTCAGCCTTGAGGCGCCGCTGCAGGGTTCGGCGACTCAGCTTGAGTGCGCGGCAGGCGGCGTCCGCATTGGCCTCTCCGCGGGCCATCAGGTCAGCGAGCTTGCGTTTTAGCTCGCCTGCGATATCGTCCTGCTGGTACAGCGACCTCAGGTAGCGTTCTGCTTGTTCTGTGAGCTGCTTGTACATAGTGGTCAATAAAGATACAGAGTGCGCCGTCATTTGCAAAGGAGCTCCCCATGACATCCCCGGTTAATTACACACTTACGGAGAATATTGGGGTCGTCACCATCGACAGCCCACCGGTAAATGCGCTGTCCCGGGCAGTTCGGCAAGGCCTCATGGAGGCCATGGATACTGCCGCCGCGGACGCCTCGGAGGCTGTTCTGATCATCTGCAACGGGCGGACGTTTATCGCAGGCGCGGACATCACGGAGTTCGGCAAGCCTCTCATGGATCCATGGCTGCCCGAGGTCGTCGACCGTATCGAGGCGATGAACAAACCCGTGATCGCGGCCATTCATGGCACGGCGCTGGGCGGTGGTTTCGAGATCGCACTCGCGGCGCATTATCGCTGCGCGGTACCGACCGGCAAGATCGGGTTGCCGGAAGTGAAACTCGGCTTGTTGCCGGGTGCCGGGGGCACACAGCGCACACCGAGACTGGCGGGCGTCGACGCCGCACTCCAGCTCATGACGTCCGGTGTCCCGATTGACGCCGCACAGGCGATGGAGGTCGGGCTCATCGACCGGATTGTTGAAGGGGACCTCCGCGAGGGAGCGATTAAATGGGCGAAGGACCTCGCCGCGACCGGGGCCGCACCGCGTCGAACCTCGGAACAGGAAATTCCACCCTGCAATGCCGCCGTGTTCAGCGAGTATCGCGCAACCCTTGCGCAACGCGCACGTGGCCAGGTTGCGCCGCAGGCCATCGTCGATTGCGTCGAAGCTGCGGCGACCCTGCCGTTTGCCGACGGCCTCGAGCTCGAGCGCAGCAAGTTCACCGAGCTCATGGATGGCGAGCAGTCGGCGGCCCTGCGACATTTCTTTTTTGCGGAGCGCGAGGCCGCCAAGATCGAGGGACTGCCGAAGGACACGCCGACGCGGCGCGTGGAAAGTGTCGGGGTGATCGGCGGCGGCACGATGGGCGGTGGTATTGCGATGAGCTTCGCGAATGCACGCATCCCGGTCACCCTGGTGGAGATAAGCGATGCTGCCCTGGAACGCGGCCTGTCGATAATCGATCGAAACTACGCCGGCAGCGTCAAGCGCGGCAAGCTGACCGAGGAAGACGCGGCAGCCTGCCGCGCGCTCGTCAAGGGATCGACGGACTACGCGTCGCTTGCCGAGGTCGATCTTGTCGTGGAGGCCGTGTTCGAAGATCCCAAGCTCAAGAAGGAGATCTTCGCAAAACTGGACGGCGTGTGTAAGCAGGGTGCGATTCTCGCCACCAACACGTCGTACCAGGATGTGAACGCGATTGCGGCCGCGACACAACGTCCGGAGGACGTGGTCGGCTTGCACTTCTTCAGCCCTGCCCACATCATGAAGTTGCTCGAAGTTGTGCGAGGAAACAAGACCGCGGATGACGTGTTGGCGACGTGCATGCAGCTCGCCAAGCGAATTCGCAAAGTGCCGGTCGTCTCCGGCGTGTGCTACGGCTTCATTGGCAATCGGATGCTGCAACCCTACGCGCAGCAGTCGCAGCTGCTTCTCCTGGAAGGTGCGACACCTGAGCAGATCGATACAGCCATGGAAGACTGGGGCATGGCGATGGGCCCGTTGCGGGTGTTTGACCTCGCGGGCCTCGATGTCGGCTACAAAGCCAGGCAGGCGCTCAGCGATGCAGAGAAAGGTGAGCCGGCGACCTACCTGGTTCCCGACATGCTGGTCGAGGCCGACCGGCACGGCCAGAAATCGGGTTCCGGCTATTACACCTACGACGAACAGCACCGCCCGACACCCTGTCCGGAAGTTCACGAGATCATCCGGCGCGCGGCGGCGAAGCTGGGGTTCGAGCGGCGCGAGATCAGCGACGAGGAAATCGTCAATCGCCTCATCGGTGCGCTCGTCAACGAAGGCAGGAAGATCATCGAGGAGGGCATCGCGCAGCGCTCGGGTGACATCGATGTGGTCTACGTTTACGGCTACGGGTTTCCGGCCTGGCGGGGCGGACCCATGTTCTACGGGGACGCTGCTGCATTGTAAGAATGGGTGATTGATACTCACGCATCGCGATCATCACGGAGGCGGCGGCCCGTAACGGTCCACCTTCCCGACATCGTGCCGGTCATGAGCACCGGGAATGCGTCCCCGAATCCATAGCGGAGCTGGCACGCGGGCAGAACTACGCGCCATGGAAGGAAATCGCGCAGCGTGTTCGGGGACGCATTCCCGGTGGTCGCGGTCTGCTCGGTAATCGCGGTGCGCAAAAAATCGGGGCCGAACGCATTGCGCCCGGCCCCGCTTGGCTCAGCTTGTGGAACGCTGCGCTCTAGCGCACCGCAACCTGTACCAATTCTTCACCTTCCGGATCCGTTACGTGGACGGCACAGGCGATACAGGGATCGAAGCTGTGTATCGTGCGCAGGATCTCAAGCGGCTGCTCGGCGTCGTGCATGACATGCGCGTCTTCGAGGGCCGCCTCGTAGGCGCCCGGTTGGCCGTTTGGATCGCGTGGACCGGCATTCCATGTGCTCGGTACGATCGCCTGGTAGTTTGCGATCTTGCCGTCCTCGATGACCACCCAGTGCGACAACGCACCTCGCGGTGCCTCCATGACACCGACGCCCTTGCAGTTCTTCGGCCAGCTTTCCGGTTCCCACAAGGTCTCGTCGAAGGTCTTCGTGTCGCCCGCCTTGATGTTACCGATCAGCGAGTCGAGCCAACCCTGCATGCCGTCGGCAAGCACGGCTGTTTCGAGCGTGCGCGCGGCGGTACGGCCAAGTGTCGAGAATAATGCGCGAACCGGCAGTTCGAGTTGCTGCAATGTACTGTTGACCAGGTGCTGCGTCAGGTCGTGGCCTTTCGCGTACAGCATGAGCACGCGTGCCAATGGACCGACTTCCATCGCGTTGCCTTTCCAGCGCGGCGATTTCAACCACGAGTAACCTTGCTGAACGTCGAGCTGGTCATACGGCGGTTGCGGACCCGTGTAGTTCAGATTCGTTTCGCCGATCCAGGGATGCAGTCCGACTTCCTTGCCGCCCGAGTAGTCGTACCAGGAGCTGGATACGAATTCCTGGATGCCGTCCTGGTCCGTGAAGTCGATCTCATGGATCGTCGAGATGTCTCGATTCAGGATGACGCCACGCGGCAACAGGAACGAATCCGGGTCGTCCATGCTGGTTCCTGGCAGGTCGCCGAAGCACATGAAATTGCCGAGGCCTTCGCCACGATAGAACCAGTCCTTGTAGAAGCTGGCGATCGCCAGCGTGTCGGGTACGTAGACCTGCTCAACAAAGACCTTCATCTTGTTGATGATGTCCTGCACCTCGGACAGCCGCTTCGAGTTGATCGCGGAGTCGGAGTTCAGGTCGATCGGGCAGGGCGCTCCACCCACGACGAAGTTCGGATGCGGGTTCTTGCCGCCAAAGATCGCGTGCAGGCGTGCCACGTCGCGCTGCCATTCAAGGGCATCGAGGTAGTGCGCGACCGCCATCAGGTTCGCTTCCGGCGGAAGTTTGTACTCCGGGTGCCCCCAGTAGGCTTTCGCGAAG
>JAOUNK010000243.1 GCA_029881015.1 Gammaproteobacteria bacterium
TCGAAATGAGAGGTCTGGCAGGTCAACGACCTCTCCGGCACGCCAAACGGTTCCCGACGAAATATCGATGTCGATATCGAGAATCCGTAAATGGTTGTCAGAGAGGGATTTTTTCGGTTTCAGCAAGACTTCAGTCTTCTTCAGCAAAGCTTCAGCGAGTTTACTGGCAATCCAGTTACGGTGCCGACCAATCAATCAACAAATCAAGGACATCGAATGAAAACTCGATCAATACTTATCGCGGCAGTACTGGCCGTACTCATACCTGTGACCGCTTTTGCCGATAGCGGTTTCTTTCTTGCCGCAAGTGTCGGCTCAGCGGAGCTGAGCGAAGACTTCGACGGGTTTGACGTGGATGTGGATTCGACGGCGTACCGGATTACAGCGGGCTGGCGGTTCAGCGATTACCTGGCTGTCGAAGGTGGCTACCATAATTTCGGCGATTTCGAACAGCCATTCAATATTGCAGGTACGCCTACGGACGTCTCGCTCAAGGCCGATGGCTTCACGATCGGCGGCATTGGCAGCCTGCCACTGGGCGACCGTTTTGCGCTATTCGCGCGCGCCGGAGCGTTCTTCTGGGACGGAGACGCTGACATAAACAATGTCACGCAAGCCAAGCCCGAGGATACCAATCTTTATCTGGGCGCCGGCGCACGGCTGGCCCTGTCCGAGCGTCTGTCACTGACGGCCGACGCATCTCGTTACGATCTCGACGATACCTCGAGCACCGTATTCTCCGTTGGTTTCGAATTGCGCTTCTAGCGCCTTGTTCTTTGGAGCGTCATGGCCGTGATCGTGACAATCGTCATGATCACGACAATTTCTCAGAGCATGGTTCTCTCAGGACTCGCTCCACCGCCAGAAAACAAGAAGGCCCCCTCGCGGGGCCTTCTCGTTTTCCGGCCGAGATTGTCTGCGGTGTCAGAGCGCTGTCCGACCAATCGGCTCGCGCCGACTGACGGCTCTCAGCGACCTTCGCGCACGTGTAGAACCTGGTTGATGGGCGGTCCGACGATAGTCTGGGAGTTCCCTGACGGCCAATTGATCACGACTTTCGAAACGGCGGTCGCGTTTCCCAGGCCAAAATGCTGTGTCAGTTCGCTCTGGCTTCGCCAGCCTGAGTGGGTGCTGACTTCTCGAATCTGCTGCCGGGTCTCGTCTTCTGTCGCGGTCTCGACCACGATTAACGCGCCGATCGCGGAACGGTTCGAAGTGTCGCCTTCCAGCGCAACCCTTATCCAGTTCCCATCCGCAAAGCGATTTTCTATCAGGACGTTCTCTTCGAAGCCCTCGCCCGGGTGGTTCGGCCAGTTGCCGATGAGGATGTCGAGATCGCCATCGCGGTCATAGTCGCCAAGCGCCAGGCTCGAGGCATAGTGTATTGAGCGTCTGAATTCCCTGGAGTGGATTTGCTCGAAATGGCCCGCACCGTTGTTCAGGTATATTTCACTCGCTCCGCCCCAATTCGCAACGACCAGGTCGAGATCGGCGTCGTTATCGAGGTCTCCGAACGTGACTGCATAACTGGATCCGGCATCCGTGGTCGCTCGGCCGCCGTCCATGACGCGGAAAGTGCCATCCCCGAGATTCTCGTAAAGATTATTGGCCATGCCGTAGAGATTGCCTGCATAGAGGTCCTGGTCACCATCGTTATCGACATCGCCCCAGGCGACAGACATCGGGAATGTCGCATCGATGGGCAGGGCGTCCTCGTCCATCCGCGTGAATTGCAGATTGCCGTCGTTTCGATAAAGCGACAGTTTGAAGCCCTGCATTTCGGCCGTCGGACGATTTGCAACTACCAGGTCCTGATCACCATCACCGTCGTAATCCGACCAGGAAGCGCCGCCACTGGCGTGGTTACTGTCGACGGCGTCGGTATTGAGGACCCGTTGAATCGCCGTGCCCTCGAGATTTCGATACAGGAAGTTCACGCCGCTGTGGGACAGGCCACCGTTAGAGACGTAATAGTCGACAAACCCGTCGTTGTCTGCATCAGCAGCCGCGATCGAATAAGACCATCCCTTGTCCTCGGCCAGCCTGGCGGTGGCATGCCTGACAAAGCGCATGGTGCCATCCTTCGCGACTTCCTGTAACAGGAGCAGGTTTTTCTGGTCACCCTGATTCGCGATAAACGAATCCAGATCACCATCATTGTCGAAGTCGGCCCAGGCACTTCCCGACGAGAACCCCTCGACACTATCGAGACCTTCGATTGAGCGCGCTTCAAAATGTCCGCCGGAATTTTCGTAGAGTCGGTTGGCTTGGGGATAAGGTTCCGGCGACGATACGTCATACCCGTTCGTTACGTAGATGTCAGGATCGCCGTCGCTGTCGTAGTCGACAAAAGATATGCCTCCTGTACTGGCGCGATCCGAGGTCAAAGGTGGCATTTCCACAGCGACGAACACGCGCGGATCGGCGTCGACGTGTTGCTCGCTCTCGCACGCGGCGAGAGCGCCCGTAATGAGCGCTAGCGGCATCATGCCGATTAGGGCACGGGCTGATTGCGAGGCTGTGCAATACGAATCACGCTTCGATGCCATTTCTTGTCCCTCCGATCCAAAGCTTTTGCATTGTCGCAGAAATCTCACAGAGCAAGCTCCGCGAAGGACTCGCCCCCCGGCCAGTATAGAATACGACCCCTTGCGAAGCCGTCTTGTCTTCTCGCCGAGTGCGGCTAAAGGCTCCATCCGGGGTCTTTGTTGTAGCGGACCTGCTGGTACAACCGGAAACAAACGTAAACAGTCTTGAAACCTCCGCCCGGGCGCGGCTTGATATTGTACTCCCGACAACAGTCATGTGCGGCCTGGAGGACTCCATTCGCAATGCCGTGGCCGCCATATCGGAGACGGCGCCTGTCGATCTTCTCATCATCGCGACAGGCGTCCTGCACGACGTGAGCATTCAGCCGGAGAAGAGTATCGGGGATATCGACCAGGAGGCGCTGCTGGACGTGCTCCGTGTCAATACAGTCGGGCCCGCGCTGGTCGCCAAACACTTCCTGCCGAAGATGCGTCGCGACGCGAAAAGCGTTTTCGCCGCATTGTCGGCGAGGGTCGGAAGTATTGCCGACAATCGCCTCGGCGGCTGGGTTTCCTACCGTACTTCCAAGGCTGCGCTGAACATGCTGCTGAAGACGGCTGCTATTGAACAAGTGCGACGCATGCCGCTGGGACGGAAAGGTTATCGAGTATTGATCTGCAACTGACAGGAGTGAGATAGCATTGATAGGATTTCGCAACGTTTTATTAATTCTGCTTATGGCTGCGCAGTCCGCCATGGCGATTGAAGAACCCTCATTTGAGGTTCTGCACGTTGCCGACGACTACGAGGTGCGCCGCTACGCGCCGTTTATCGTGGCCGAGGTCGATGTCGAGGGACCCATGGATGAGGCTGGTGGCACGGCGTTCCGCATTCTGGCCGGCTATATTTTCGGCGACAACGAGCCCCGCGTGAAAATGGCCATGACGGCACCCGTGACTACCCGACCTGCAGCTGACGGTGAACGCATGCGGATGACCGCTCCGGTGCTCGCGGAGCCAGCCGCCGCGGAGCGCGACGCCTACACTTTTGCTTTCGTGATGGAGTCCAGGTACTCGATGGACACGCTGCCGCAACCGATCGACTCGCGCATCAGGCTGGTTGAGAAACCGGCGCGCGTCATTGTTGCCCGCCGCTACTCGGGGAGCTGGAGCGAGAAGAAATACCTCGACAACAAGGCAAAGCTCCTGGCGGCCCTGGAAGCGGACGGCGTGGCAGTCGCCGGGATACCGTATTTCGCGCGCTACAACAGCCCCTTCGCGCCATGGTTCCTGCGCCGCAACGAGGTGCTGGTCGAAGTCAGCTGGCCGCCGGCAGACGAAGGCTGAGCGCCGCTTGCAAGTACGCGCTCAGCGCCGCAATGCCGTCTCGATTGCAGCGACAAGGTCCGCATCGTCGGGCTGTGTGCGCGGGCTGAACTCGGCGATGAGCGCGCCATCACGTCCGATCAGGTACTTGTGAAAATTCCAGGTCGGGTAAGTCCCCGCCCGGGCGGCGAGCTGCGCATAGAACGGATGCGCCTTGCCTTCCTTGACCGTCACTTTTTCGAACATCGGAAACCTGACCTTGTACGTCAGCCGACAGAACTCCTGGATCTCTTCTTCCGTGCCCGGTTCCTGGCCAAGGAAGTCGTTCGACGGAAACCCGAGAACGACGAGTCCATCTTCGCCGTAGGTCTGGTATAGCTTTTCCAAGCCGTCATACTGCGGGGTATTGCCGCATTTCGATGCCGTGTTTACGACCAACAGGACATTGCCCTTGTAGGTATCGGCGAGGTTGATCGTTTCATTGGAGGCCAGGCGCCGAAAATCCTGATCGAGTAGCGAGGTATCGGCCAAAACGGGTGTGGAAATCGTCATCAGGATGAGTGCTCCAAGTGCAAATCGCATGTCTGTCTCCAGTGTGGAAGAGGTGCCTGCGTACGCATACGAACGCAGGGGAGGCGCTCATCCTGCCGTGCTGGGGATCGGGAATACACCGCTAATGTGTAACAAGTAGTAACAGCCTTGCGAGGACGTTGACAGTGGGCGACAAGAAGGGACCTGACCTGGTATTCGGCGCAAGCGGGTACATCGGCACCAACCTGGTCGAGTACCTGCTGGCCGAGGGGCGACAGGTGCGCGCCTCATCGAGAAACATGGAGGTCTTGCAGGGCCGCGGGTGGACCGGCGCGGAGTTATGCCAGGCCGATGCGCTCGACGCGGCGAGCCTGGACGCTGCGCTTGAGGGCATCGTGACCGCGTATTACTTCGTGCACTCGATGGCGGCGGGCAAATCCTTCCCGGAACTGGATGCAGAGGCCGCACGAAACTTCGCCGCCGCCGCGGCGCGGCAGCAGGTCGAGCGGATCGTGTACCTCGGGGGATTGACGCCCGACAACCCCGAGTCCGTGCATCTGCGCTCGCGCGAGGAGACCGGTCAGATTCTGCGCCAGGGTAGCGTGCCCGTCACCGAGATCCGGGCAGGGATGATCATCGGGCCGGGCTCGGCGGCCTGGGAAGTCATTCGTGACCTCGTCAATCACCTGCCGGTCATGATTACGCCGCGATGGGTGTCCACGAAGTCCACGCCGATCGCCTTGTCAAACCTGTTGTGTTACCTGGCCGAGGTGCCGAAGTTCAGCGAGACGGCGGGCGAGGTGTACGATGTCGCCGGTCCTGATGTACTGACCTACAAGGAGATCATGCTGCGCTACGGCCGGAGCGTTGGCAGGCGACCCGTGATCATTCCGGTACCCGTGCTGACGCCGCGGCTTTCGTCTTACTGGCTGGCGTTGGTGACATCGGTGCCGACCCGCGTTGCCCGCGCGCTCATCGGCGGCCTGTCGCAGGACGTCATCGCGAAGG
>JAOUNK010000244.1 GCA_029881015.1 Gammaproteobacteria bacterium
GGAAATGGCAGGCGAGGAAAACTACGAGGCGATGAAGAACGCCGTCATGGAGGTCGTCGGCAGTCACTTCCGTCCGGAGTTCGTGAACCGTATCGACGATCTCGTCGTGTTCCACCCCCTGGGCCGCGAACACATTCGAAAAATCGTCGATATCCAGCTGGCCTACCTGCAAGAGCGCCTCGCGGAACGCGACATCGGTATCCATTTGTCGGATGCCGCGCGCGATAAACTGGCTGACGCCGGCTTCGATCCGGTGTATGGTGCGCGACCGCTCAAACGAGCGATCCAGCAGCAGGTCGAGAATCCGCTGGCGCAGGAGATTCTCCAGGGCAAGTTCAGCCCTGGAGACATCATCGAGGTTGGCGTAACTGACGACCGGCTGGAGTTCCTGAACGCCGCGTAAGGTACAATCACCGGCCACTTTGAGAGACGAACATGCCGATCTACGGATACGTATGCAAAAGCTGCCAGCATCGATTTGACGTTTTGCAGAAGATGAGCGACGACCCGCTCGTCCATTGCCCGGACTGTGGGGAGCCGTCGCTGCAGAAAGAGCTGTCTGCGCCCAAGTTCCGGCTGAAGGGCAGCGGTTGGTACGAGACCGACTTCAAGACCGACAACAAGCGCAACCTGCACGGCGAGAACGCGCAGAACAGCAAGTCGGGCGATGCCGCGGCAAAGACGGAAAAGAAACCCGAGAACAAGGCTGATACGGCTTGAAGCACCCGTTCATGAAGCGGCTGCGCCGCTACCTGGTTGCCGGCCTGCTCATCTGGGCGCCGCTGGCCGTCACGTTTCTGTTGCTCCGCTTTGCGGTCAACGTCATGGACAAGACGCTGGCGATCGTTCCTGCGCAATACCGGCCGGACGAGTTGCTGGGATTCCATATTCCGGGGATCGGCGTGATCCTGACGCTGCTTGTCCTGTTTCTCACGGGCATGCTGGCCGCGAATTTTGTCGGCCGCTACGTAGTCGGCGGCTGGGAGTCGCTGATGGATCGTATCCCGATCGTGCGGACCATTTATGGCGGCGCCAAGAACTTCGCGGAGATCGTGTTCTCGGATACGAACGACTCGTTCAAGCAGGTGCTGCTGATCGAGTACCCGCGCAAGGGGCTCTACAGCCTCGCGTTCCAGACATCGACGGACCTTGGCGAAGTCCAGGAGCGCACCGGTGAAGACGTGGTCTGCTGTTTCGTGCCGACCACCCCGAATCCGACCTCAGGGTTCGTGATCATGGTGCCGCGCCGGGATATCACGGTGCTCGACATGGATGTCGACGAGGCGCTCAAGATGATCATTTCGCTGGGCGTCGTGGTGCCGACCTGGCGCGCGAAGCAGACGCGGGAACTGCCATTCGAAGAGCCGCCTGCTGCTTGATAAGCAGGCCCCCAAGCCGTACCATTCCGCCTCCTTTTTTCAGGGTTTTACCCGGACAATACAATGCGTAGCCACTATTGCGGCGAGATCGACGAAACTCTTACGGGACAGGAAATCGAAGTGTGCGGCTGGGTTCACCGGCGGCGTGACCACGGCGGCGTCATCTTCATCGATCTGCGTGATCGCGAAGGGCTCCTGCAGATCGTTTTCGACCCGGACCGGCCGGAGATTTTCGCCGCAGCCGAGCGCATCCGCTCCGAGTACGTCCTCAAGGTGAAGGGCCTCGTGCGCCCGCGTCCCGAGGGTACCCTCAACCCGAACATGCGGACCGGCAAGATCGAAGTGCTCGCGCACGAGCTCGTGACCCTGAACAAGTCGGAGACGCCGCCGTTCCACCACGACGAGCAGGCCAACGAAGACATTCGCCTCAAGTACCGCTACCTGGACCTGCGTCGCGAGAACATGCTGGGCAACCTCATGTTGCGCCACAGGGTGACGGGCGCCATGCGCAGCTTCCTCGACAGCCACGGCTTTGTCGATGTCGAAACGCCGATGCTGACGCGCGCGACGCCGGAAGGTGCCCGCGACTACATCGTTCCAAGCCGCACGAACCCGGGCAAGTTCTTCGCGCTGCCGCAGTCGCCACAGATTTTTAAACAGCTCCTGATGATGTCGGGACTGGATCGCTACTACCAGATCGTGCGCTGTTTCCGTGACGAAGACCTGCGTGCCGATCGCCAGCCCGAGTTTACCCAGCTCGATATCGAGATGAGCTTCGTCGACGAGGCAGCCGTAACGAACACGATGGAAGAGCTCGTGCGTTACGTATTCAAAGCTACGCTCGATGTCGACCTGCCCAACCCGTTCCCGCGCATGCCGTATGCCGAAGCGATGCAGCGTTACGGTTCGGACAAGCCGGATCTCCGCATCGATCTCGAACTCGTGGAGGTCGCCGACCTGATGGAGTCCGTCGACTTCAAGGTGTTTGCCGGACCGGCGGTGGACCCCGAGGGCCGGGTTGCCGCGCTGCGTGTTCCGGGCGGCGCCGAGATGAGCCGCAAGATCATCGACGACTACACGAAATTCGTGTCGCGTTACGGTGCGCGTGGTCTCGCGTACATCAAGGTCAACGACATCGATGCGGGAGTGGCAGGCTTGCAGTCGCCGATCCTGAAGTTCATGCCGGACGATGTCGTGCAGCGTATCCTCGAGCGTACGGGCGCCAGGTCGGGCGATCTCATCTTTTTCGGTGCCGACAAGGCGAATGTCGTCAATGACGCGCTGGGCGCACTGCGCTGCAAGGTCGGCGAAGACCGTGGCCTCGTTGCCGACGGATGGGCGCCGCTCTGGGTCGTCGACTTCCCGATGTTCGAGAAGGACGCAACGGGCAAACGCTGGACGTCACTGCATCATCCGTTCACGGCGCCGTCGATCGACGACGCGGACGTACTCAAGGCCGATCCTGGTAAGGCGCTGTCACGCGCCTATGACATGGTCCTTAACGGTTCCGAGATTGGCGGCGGTTCGATTCGAATCCACGATCAGGCTATGCAGGCTGCCGTCTTCGAACTTCTCGATATCAGTGACGAAGAAGCGCAGGAGAAATTCGGCTTCTTGCTGACCGCGCTGCAGTACGGCTGTCCGCCGCACGGTGGCGTCGCCTTCGGTCTCGATCGCATGGTCATGCTCATGGCGGGCGCCGAAAGCATTCGTGATGTGATCGCGTTCCCGAAGACGCAAACGGCCAGCTGCCCGCTGACCAATGCGCCGGGCGAGGTTTCGGCCGAGCAGCTCAAGGAAACGGGTATTCGTCTGCGCGCACCGCGCACGGAGTAGCTCAGGCCGATAAATACGGTGCCAGTCACCTTATAACGGGTATAAGGTGACTGCCACCCTATTTTGAAGTGGCCCAGGTACCAGAACAGGAATCCGCGCCACAGTGCCTCCTCGACAACGCCTGCCGTGATAGACAGGCCGTAGAAGCCCCGGAGTTCACTGCGGGTTCGCGGAATGAGGAACTGCAGATTCCCGAGGTCCTGTTCACTGGCGCGGTCGATCAGTCGCATCTGCAGGATTAGAACGACAAGCATGCCGACGGTCAGGACGGCGCCGCCGACAAAGCGCGTGTCGAACTCGAGACCGAATCCGAGTTCGCGCCAGGCCCGACCCGATGCCGCCCACCAAAGCAGCAGCAGCGCGAACAACGACCAGTGGCTCGCCATCGTGAACTTGTAGAGATGTGCGGGACTGATATTCTCGCCGGCTTTGACGCGACGCAGCAGCCGCTGGAAGCTGAAATAGCCCACGACCGGGGCCGCGACGGCAATGAGCAGGAAAAACAGGTGATCGACAATCGTCATGTTTGTTTCCACGCGAATGAATATTTATAATATTGTGAATAAAGGTTTATTCACGGTTTTGTGAATAGTCAAGATGCCTTATAAGAACATGAATATGAAGAACTTTTGATATGAGCACCTATATCGTGAGGCGCCTTGAGCAGGCGAAACTCCTGACGGATCCGTTCAAGCTCAAGTTGCTGGAGCGCTTTGCGGCGGCGCCGGCAACGACCAAGCAGGTGGCTGACCGCTTGGGCGAAAAAGCGCCAAGGCTCTACCGGCATGTGGATGCGCTCGTCGAGGAAAACCTGCTCGAGCTGGTCGAGGAAAAGCCGAAACGCGGCACGATCGAGCGCTACTACCGCACGGTCGCCGACCGTTTCGAGGTCGACCCCGACCTGTTTGCCACGACCTCCGCTCATGCTGACGAGAGCGTCGACATGATCCGCTCCCTGTTTCGCGATACGGAGTCGGACCTGTTGCGCTGTTTCAGCGAGCTACGCGACGCGGACGCCGACGAGGAGGAGCTGCCGATGATCGCCAAATTCGCATTTCGTGGCACGCCTGATGAGGTTCGCGATTTGCGTCAGAAGCTGGAGGCCGTGCTTGAGGGTTGTGGAGCGCATTGCGGCGAGCAGGAAGACCCTGAAGGCCAGGTCTCCTACACAGGGATGGTTGCGTTCTACCCGCAGTCCGACAACTAGTTCAGATCGGACGGCAGCATCGGCGAGGACAACATGGCCTCGAAGCGCGCCCAGCGCTCGTCGGTATTCGCGTCTCCGCGCTCGACGTAATCGGCAACCAGCGCTTTGCCGTGGTTGTAGTTGATCACGTAGCTGCGATAGGCATCGAAGAAGCGCGTTCGTTGCAGCGACTTGTCGGCCGGCGTCAAGCTGTAGGTCTGCAGCCACTCGGCAGCTTCTTCTCGCGTGATGTCACCGTTGAGGTAGTCGCGCGCCGCTTCATTGCCGGCGAAATTCAACTTCGCGGTCAGCGCGAATATCTCGTAGTAGAGATCCGCATTGGCAGCGTCGAGACCCGCCAGCGGGAACAGCACGTCTTTCTCGAACGCAATGCGCTCATCGCCGGGGAAGGCGAGTTCGATGCCGTAGTTGCCGCTGCCCTCGGCGATCAGCGATTGCGGGCTGAACAGCGGGTACAGCGAGTATTCCAGCCAGCCTGCATCGTTCACGAGGTTCTTCTCGAGCAGGGCGTTAAACGTGTGGTGACCCGGATAGCCCTCGTGACAGCCGAGGTCGACCGCGCGACTGATGTAAATGGGAAAATCCGTGTTGATCTGGATGAGGCTGATGGCGTTGCCCTGGTACCAGTTGTAGCCCGACCAGGGTTCGTCATTGACGTACTCGATCGTAAACGACTCGCCCTCTGGTAAGTCGATGTGTTCGAGTGTGCGCTTGCGGCATTCGGCCATCGCCGCTTCGAAGACGGCCGGCAGCCTGTCGAGGGGGATAACGAACTGGTTGTTGAATGCCTCAACGCGTTTACCCAGCGATTCCTCACCGGGCAACAGTGCATCGATCTCTTGCAGGATCGCCTCGAAATGCGCCGCGTCATGGTCCGGTGCCTGGCTGCCGAACAACGCCAGCGACTCCGTATCGAATTCGGGCAGCTCACCCTGGTTGATCGCGATACGCGTATCGAGTGCACGCAG
>JAOUNK010000245.1 GCA_029881015.1 Gammaproteobacteria bacterium
TTTCATGCTTACCGTCCCGTGCGAGCTAGTCAATTTTCCAGCGCAACCAACTTGCTGCTAACAATTTCACCGACATCAGGCTATGCAGTATCTGTGACTTGATGTTGTGCTAGCTCAAACACCGTCAATTATGTCGCTCGGGACAAGTCGGTCAATTCTGGGATGTACCTAAGTTGGAGGCGGTCCAAGCACCGTTGGACCAGCGACCGCTGTGGGTCACCAGCCGTCATTTTGCCTCAAAGCTCTCGACCGGCGGCTATGCGAAGTGAAGCAGTCTTTCATCGTTTTGCCTGGCTAACTTCTGCACTCGGCCAGAACCGGCCGATCAACCATCTCTACTTCAGCGTATATACGACGAATACAGTAGCTGTTACGGCAACATTGCTTGGTTCAAACAGAGGCTCCGGATTGTATCCGGCTCCTATTCTGCTACCCGTAACAACGATCTCTTCGAGGACTCCGCCCATCTCGCTCTCGAACAGAAACCTCTGCGGATATAGGTTTGCCCGTTCCTCTTCGCGAAGGTTGAACTCTGTTATCGAGTAGACATCACCAATAGTCGTACCGGCCTGTGTAGCAAGTCGGTCGGCCCTAGAGCGCGCGTCTTCAATTGCTAACTGCTGGGCACGAACAATCGACGCCTCCGAATCGGAAATAGAGAAGACGGCATCCAATTCGGAAACAGCACCGGACTCAACAATCGCACGTAGCGCAGGATAGTACTTGTCCAGAGCGGTCAGAGTGATCTCGAATGTTCTACTCAACTTGTAGCCAACCAAGACATTCCGCCTATCGCGGTACTCGTACTGGGGAGACATTGAAACCGTCGACGATGAAATTTGGTCACTGCCAATGCCGTGATCCTTGCACGCCTTTAGGAGTATCGCCGACTTCTCGTAAACCGCTCGCTCTGCTTCCGTCGCGTCAAGGGAGACGGAGTTGATCTCACCTGACAGCCGGAGAACATCTGGTGCGATCTGCACCTCGGCTGAACCTTCTACGTAAATATGTGGAGCATTGGGTAGGTTAGATTGCGCGGATGCTCCCGCAGCTGCTAGCGCGAAGACGATGGCGATTGATCTCATTTTTCCCTCTCTACTTGGGAGCGCATGAAGACGAACGAATGGCTGCTGTGAGTCACCATCCGCTATTGTAACTCAGACAAACCGACCGGCTGGAATGCGGAGTAAACTAGCCCCACGTTCATGCGCCTGGCGAATGCTCGCTCCCGGCCAGAACCAGCCGTTCAACTGTCGGGTTCCAAGGCTATCGATCAGGCTAGTTGCCTCGCAACCCGAATCCTCCTGCTTTTAGCACAAACCACAGGACAAACCTCGACCCGAAATAGTAGAACGTGGTCGCGAATCCAAGGACGAAAATGAACTCAAGAACGACCGGCAGTTTATCGTCACTTTCAGCAAGCTCTCCATAGAAATGCCTGCCGAAAGCGAAAGTCGAAAACGCAGCAAAAACGACACACGACCGGAACGGATACTCGCCAAGTAGCCGGTAAATCTTCTGAAAGAGGTTCTCTCCACCCGTTGACATCAGGCTGGTTCGAGCAATGAGCATGCGGTTTAGTAAGCGCTTGGGCAGTAACAGACCCGCAATACCGAGGAGCACAAATACGGAGGAAAACAGAACACCCAGAAGCTTCGCCTTAGGAGACGTGGTCGGAACGTCATTTACTTTGATCGTCGCCTCAGGATCGAGGTAGGCGATAAGGAAAGTGACGAATAGCAAGCCGCCCACAATCAGGAAACTACCGGCAATCATCTTGACGCCGAATCTATCCCGTTTCAGCTTCTTAAATTCGCGATGCTCAGAATCCATGCACGCTCTTTTGGTGAAAGTCGAATGACCGCAAAGGTCATCTACTGACCTCGAGTTTATCACCGATTGACAGGCAGCTATGCGAAGTTAACCGGACAGTGAAAGACTTTCCCGCGGGAGTGTCGTCGCGATCGTCAGCTTTGGTGGAAACAGCGGAAGTCTTTTCTCTACCTGGGCGAACGCGTACTCTCGGCCAAAAGCCGCCGTTGATCTTGAAGTTCTAGAGCTCGACGATCGGCATGAAGCCGCCGTATATTAGGCGCTTGCCGTCAAACGGCGCGGGATTTTTATTCGGATCCATCCGCTCGTCATTGAAATCGTCCGACATCATTCTACTCATGCCGGCATCGCGCGTTTCCTTGTCGGGCCATTCGATCCAAGAGAAAACGACCGATTCATCAGCCGTCGCCTGAACCGATTTGCGAAAATCGGTCACCTCACCAGTCGGTACATCGTCTGCCCAACATTCGACAACACGTATCGCCCCGAAGTCCATGAAGACGCTGTCACCCAGCTTGGCGTGCTCGATATATTCCTGTTTCTTTGCGGTCGGCACGGCGATAACAAATCCATCGATGTAGCTCATAACTTTGTCCTGCGAATTTATTGGCAAATGGCGGCAATGGGTCACAGGCAGCCGATTCACGGTGATTCAAGCGTCCGGCTGCTTAGCGAAGTATAGCTGCCTTCGGGGCTGTCCGTGTCGATTCGGCGGCACGCGGCCACAACCGGTCATTGGCGAGTCAGGTCACGCCACCTGTATTCGGTATCGCCTTCAATGTAATAGTCCACCTGATAGTAATAATGCTCGCGGGTTTTTTCCCCAACCATGCTATCCACAATCACGATTTCGGTCTTGGGCTGATTCAGTCGTGGCCCAAGTGTCGCCAACACAAAACGACCATCCTCAAGCTCGACAAGGACGCACGGGTCAGGAGCAGATTCGCAGCCTTCGGGCGACTCATTCCGAACGCGACCGATATAATATCGTCCTCTTTGAACATCTTGCATTTCTTGCATCCAAGAAAATAGCTGGTCGTTCAATACAGTCGTTCGCATTACGTAGAGGCTGTATCCGACTCTGCCGACGACAATGGCGCTCATCAAATACAGCAGGAATACTGGTAGCGACGGCATTTCTGACTTGACCCAATGCCGAATCAGGAAAAACAGAATCCAGTACCCAAGCAACAAGGATACGAACACATACGCCTCAAAGAGAGTCCAGCCTCCCGGCATCCGCCCGAGCCAAAATTCGCGACTCTCAACCAGAGTAAGTGGGACGTAAGCGAATACAACAGTGAACCAAAACAGCAACCCAATCGCGAAAACACAGATTGAGATCACAACAGGTCCGGCGGGATCAAAGGGGCTTGCCGCTGAAGGAAGCAGCCTTTTTTCAGAGAATGTGGCGCGACTAGATCGAAAGAGGTTCAATGCTTTCGAGTCAAACGCGGTGTGCGATGTAGACCAAAATCAACTCCCTCAGCCGATTCTGCGAATTACCGGAAAGGGTCATCAGCGGAAAGTTTACCCGAAATTAGCCGACTGGCGGCTTCCAGGGGCGAAGCAGCCGGTCGAATCAAATCCACGCCACCGGCTCAGTTCGGCCAGTAAGCGACATTCCACAGGTTCCAGTGAAGGTCGCAAACGCAGCAATTCTGGTCATTCGTAATGATCGAGTTCAGCGGCGGTCGAAGGCCGTCCGCTGCAACGAAGGGTTAGACCTGATCACGCTCGAGCCGGATGTCCACTTCGCGCTCAACATACTGCCACTCCGGTATAGCACGCAATGCAGCAAGGAGCCCGTTGAACCTCACCTCATCAGATGGCGCGTACTCGAACCAGGTGATGAAATCGAACGGCTCGTTCTCCGAGAGATCACGGCAGTGATGGAGCCTTCTAGCCAACGTCGGAAAATGCTCCAGACCGATTTTGGTGTGGTGAGATTGCTCCTTGAAAATGCTCAGGCGTTCCTCTTGTGTGAGTTCCCACCAGGCCTCGTTCTTCCGAATTGGGATCAGCGCCGCGCACGTCGCCTCCGGGCGCCCCAGATCGAGCAGCTCGGCGACAATTTGACGCCTTTCCTCACGATCGGCATACCGCTCATTGCTTGTTATTCCACGAAGAACCCAAGACGCATGTGGATCGGATGGAATCTCTGAGCCAGAAGCAATTTCGAGCCCTACCACTGTTGGCAGTGGCTTTCCAACTATCACTTCCATTTCGGTGACACGCCAGAGGCCTGTCTCACCGCCAATGAATGAAAACAATCGCGCAGGCATATCAACTTTCCTCAATAAGGCCCAACTATTAGCGGGTGGGTGCCAGCCATATCACGGCGAAGCATCCCAAGGGACGATAGAGAGGCAAGTTGATATAGATTTACTCTTGTGCAATTACAAAAGCAATGAGCTCTTCCGGCCAAGACGATTCTTCATCGAACTGGGGGCGGCTATATTAGCGGTAACTAAATGTCGCCTTTGGGTTGCGGATTCAATCGGTGGTTGCAACACCTAGACTCTAACACTAGAGCAGGAGGTGTTGCAGATGGGGTACCGAAAGAGGATCTACTATACGGACGCGGATAAAGAGCTGATGTGGGATCGCTGGCAAGCGGGTGAGTCACTGCATTCGATTGCTCGTTTGTTCGACCGTCATCATCCGTCGATTCAAGGAGTCCTTGCCAGAACTGGAGGTATTCGTCCGCCAAAGCGCAGGCGATCACGCCTGGCGCTGACGATGTCAGAACGCGAAGAGATATCGCGGGGTATCGTTGCCGGGTGGTCGATCCGGTCGATTGCCTCGGCGCTGGGCCGAGCACCCTCAACAGTGAGTCGCGAGCTGCGTCGCAACGGTGGCCGGCAGCGCTACCGGGCGAACGTGGCAGATAATGCGGCCTGGGATCGAGCACACCGGCCCAAGCCCTGTAAACTGGCACAGAACCCGGTGCTGGCCCGCATCGTGGCCGAGAAGCTGCTGTTACAGTGGGCGCCACGGCAGATCGCCGGTTGGCTGAAGCGCATGCACCCGGGTAACGAGGCCTACCAGGTGTCACACGAGACGATCTACAAAACGCTGTTTATCCAGGCCCGCGGCGCCCTGAAGAAAGAGCTGGTACAGCACCTCAGGAAGACACGAGCTATGCGCCGCTCGCGTCATCACACGCAGAAGACGGATGACCACGGCAGGATCACCAACACCGTGTCGATCCGTGAACGGCCGGCCGAGGCCGAAGACCGGGCCGTACCGGGCCACTGGGAAGGTGATCTTCTGTTCGGCAGCAACAACAGCCAGATCGCCACGCTGGTAGAGCGTCACACACGCTACGTGATGCTCGTCCGGGTGAAGAGCAAGGACACCAAGACGGTCATCAATGCGCTGATCAAGCATGCTCACAAGCTGCCACGCGAACTCTACAAGTCACTCACCTGGGACCGCGGCAAGGAGATGGCGGATCATCAGCGCTTCTCTCTGGCAACCGACATCAAGGTGTACTTCTGTGATCCCCAGCATCCTTGGCAACGTGGCTCCAA
>JAOUNK010000246.1 GCA_029881015.1 Gammaproteobacteria bacterium
AGTTTTACGGGTCGCAAGGAAGACGATGCGGAGGCGCTGTTCGCAAAGATTGCCGCGGTTTTCGATGTGACGGACAGCACCGAGATCATCGTCCGGGCGGAATTCACGGATAGCAGGATTGGTGGTCCTCCCTACGTCAAAACCGACGAAACCCCGGTTCCGCCGTTGTTCCTGAGTACCAGCAACCCCGGCGGCATTCTGTCCATCCCGGGTACGTTTTGCGGGCCATTGAGCTGCGAGGACGCGCTTGGCTTGAGCTTGAGCCCGCCTGGTACGGGGAGCGCAGATCCTCGAGAACTGTATTCCGACGGCACCACTCTGTTCGATCGGGAGTCCATTGGCCTGAGCGCAACCGTCAACATCGCGCTTGGTGGCGATGTCAATTTCAAGTCGATCACGTCCTACTTCGACATAGAACAAATCGGCGACCAGTCCAATTTCGACGGTGTCGACATCGCCTTCCTCGAGGGCTACTTCGAACAGGGAAACGAAGAGTGGTCCCAGGAATTTACGCTCAGCGGCAGTGCCGGCGATCTCGAATGGATCTCCGGGCTGTACTATTACGATTCCCGCATCGACGGAGCCTTCCAGTTCGAGTTTCCCGCTTTGCAGCCGACATTCGAAGCGCTGTTTGGCCTGTTAGCGGGCGGCGGCCCATTGCCCAGTGGCTCGTTGGTTGCTTTCGGAAACCGCCTGGACGGTAGTACGTCGCCGGTCCCGTTCCTGGACCTGCAGTTATTCCAGGACCTCGAGTCGGTCGCGGTGTACGGGCAGGGGACGTACAGCTTCACCGATCGAGTGCGTGGAACGCTGGGCGCGCGCTGGACCGAGGATACGAAGTCCGCGGTACAGACAATCGGCAACAACATCGGCAGTGCCGTTTGCCGGGATTTCCTGCTGGACGATAGCTGGAGCGAGGTAACCGGATACGCAGGCTTCGATATGGACGTCGGCGACAATTCGCTGCTGTTCGGTTCCGTATCGACCGGATTCAAAGCGGGCGGATTCAATGGTGGTAGCTGCGACAATCGTTACGACCCGGAAACGCTGACCGCGTACGACATAGGCACCAAGTTCAGCTTCCTCGACAACTCGCTGCGCCTGAACGTGACCGCGTTCTACTACGACTACAAGGATCTGCAGGCTCGCCTGCTCGTGAACAACGCCGCGCTCGTACAGAACGCCACTGATGCACGGACACAGGGTGTCGAGGTGGAGTGGAACTGGCTTGCCAGCGATAATTTCAGGCTCGACGGCTGGGTGGCTTTCCTGGACGCGGAGTTCAGGGACTTCGCCGCCACGGACCCGTTGCAGCCCCAGGTTGGATTCAACTGCAATCCCGCGACCGGGCTTGATTGCGTGCAGGACTTGTCAGGAAACGAAATGCTCAGGGCGCCGAAGCTCAAGGCATCGGTCACCGCGGAATACGACGTTTGGCTGGAAAACGGCGGCCAGATCACAATGCGTGGCGAGTTCATGCACACCGACGATATGTACCACACCGTGTTCAACAACGATTTCGCGAGGCAGGACGGCTATTCCCTGACCAATGCGCGCCTGATATGGACACCCGGCAGCAGCAAGTTAGATGGCTTGAGGGTCATCGCGTATGTGGAAAACATCGGTGATGAAGAGTACGTCTCGATTCACACGCCGACGGCCACTATTGGCGGAACGATTTCAGCTTTCGGACCACCGCGCACGTTTGGCCTGCAGCTCAGATACAGCTACTGATGAGCCAACCTGACATCAGCTGGTTAGGCCCGTCCTACTCGAGCGCGGTGACTCCTGCAGCCGTGTGGCATCCCTGGCACTGGGCCGAAATTCCTTCCGCCGCGGCTCGCGCCGAGTCCAGGTCGGTTGCTGTTTCGACCTCGTAGGCAGCATTGCGCATGCCGGTGATGTAGTCCTGCCATTCTTCAGGGACACCTTCTACGGCCTCGTGCTGCGACAGCCAGTAGGCGGGTGTCGCGGCGCCCATGAGGTCTTCGTCTGCGAGCGCAAACATCAGCTCGTCGAGCTTGGCCGCATGCTCGTGCATGTGAGCGACGAATGACTCGTCGAATTTGGATTGGGTCGGCTGCACTTCCTCAACGGCGGCCTGGTCGTTCTCGAGAGGCTGTGGCTCGGTTGTTTCCTGCTTGCCGCAGGCGGCCAGACTCAAGGCGATCGCGGAAATCCAAAACGCATGAGTGTTCATAAAGACTCTCCTGTTGGTCTCTGTCCCTAGAATTCCACAATCGGGGGCGGGAAGCCATGCGATAACTACGTAGGCGGGGCCGGCAGGCCATGGCGTTCGTTATCGCAAGCGCCAGGTTCGCCGGGAGTCAGAGCACGCCCGGTATAAGCCACCACGTCCGCTTCCTGTACTCGGCCCAGCCGGGATGCCGCGACATGCTGGCCTCCTTCATGATCATGTTGACGGCAAACAAGCCGCCCCAAACCCAGGCGAGGACCACGACCGGCAGCCAGTGCCAGACCATCATCGCGAAACTGCCATAGATCATGACTTCGCCGAGATAGTTCGGGTGACGGACGTAACGGTGCATGCCATCGGTGATCAGGCCAGGCTGAATGCGCAGGGTAAAAAACTTCTGTGCGTCTGCCGCTACCATGACGGCGCAACCGACGATACAGAGACTGATGCACAGGCAATACCAGGCGAAGTCGGGCAGCGGATAGGTCGGCTGCGACGTGCCGGAGACGAGCAGCCAGCCGAATACCCAGTACCAGCCCAGCACCCCCGCAAAGGCGACAATCCCACCGCCGATCGTGATGCGCCGCTGCCAGCCCGGGTCGGGGAACGCGAGGTCCTTGAGAATCCACACCAGGCCGTAGCTGCCCTGCATGGCGGTATAGACCCATGCTTCGATCGACGTATTGCCGTAGTAGGCGATCAGCCCGAGCAGGAAAAAGAAGGTGCCCGCCTTCTGGAAGTTTATGACCCAGGCAAACTTCCATGGCCGCGGACCGCCGAGGAAGTCGCTAACAAGATAGTCAGTCGTACGATGGACGGCCTGTACCCAACGCGGCGCTTCGTAGGCCACTATTGCGCCGGCTCGGCCTTTGCGAGTTCTTCGCGAACCAGGTTGAGCAACTGCTGCTGGCCGAAACTCGGCAAGGGCCGCCCGTTGACGTAGTACTCCGGTGTCGCGCTGACTTTCAGGAACACGGCATCCTTCCTGTCCTGTTCCATGCGTGCCCGGACATCGAAGTTCTCCATGTCGGCCATGAGCTTGTCCATATCAAGGCCGACGCTCGCAATGGCGGGTGCGATGCGGTCCGGCAGCACGGTGTGGTGCTGCGTCCACTGGTGTTGCGTTGCGAGCAGCGTCTCCAGTGTCTCCCAATACTTGCCCTGTTCCCGGCTGGCTTCGAGGACCTTGACGGCGTACTCAGACCCCTTGTGGAACGGTATATGTCGTACCGACAGGCGGATCTGGCCGGGCACCTCGGCCATCCACTGCTTGACCATGGGGTAGAACAGCGCGCAGGTCTCGCAGGCAGGATCGAGGAATTCGACGATATGCACAGCGGCATCCGCGTCGCCAAGCGTCGGCGAGTGCTCACTCGCCAGCGCCGCTGCGCGGCCATCTTCGACGTTATGCGCGCTTGGCGCAGCGTCCTTCTTCATAACGACCGTCATGGTGGCGACGGTCAGAAAAAGCACTACGCCGATCGCGACGACGATACCCCAGCGCATCTCGCCGGCCTGTTTCCTGCCATGTACGTTGTTCATAGGCCCAAGTATCCTGTGCCCTTGTGACCGAGTCCAGAGGACCTCGTGAAAAGAGCATTCCTGTATATACCTGTCGTTCTCAGTCTCGTGGTGCTTGGCGCCCACTTCATGCGCTACGGCAACAACGCCGGGGTCATTGCCTCGCTGGCGTTGATCGGTCTTCTCTTCGTGCGCCGCGCATGGGCAGCCCGGGTCGTCCAGGCCGCGCTCGTGCTGGGTGCGCTCGAGTGGGTCCTGACGCTGGTCCGACTGTCGCAGGCGCGTGCGGCAATGGGCGAGTCGGCGACGCGCATGACGGTTATCCTGTGTTGCGTTGCGGCCGTGACGTTCGCCTCCGCATTGCTGTTCCAGGCGAAACCGCTCAAGCAGACGTACAGGTTGCCCTAGCGGCCCAACAACTTGCCGAGGTCGCCCAGCAGGTTGCGCAGCGTACCCGTGATGACGACAAACTCGGCGTCCAGCCTGGCGAGCGGGTCCGTGTGGTCCTCGCTATCGTCGTCCATGCCGAGGAACCTGAGCTTGGTGATCACCCCGGTATCGCTCATTACGAAACGCATGATGTTGTCGTAGACGATCTCGAGATGGGTGAGGCGCATACCGTGCGCGACATGATCGCGAATGGAACGGTCGCTCAGATCGAAATTGCTCCAGCGCACAGTCGAGCCCGAATCCGCCGCGTCCTGCATGCGGCACTCCCGCCCTACGGCAAACCGGCCGGGTGCACCGCCGAGAAAGACCTTGGTCAGCAACTCGTCGAACGGCTTCTTATACTGCAGTGGTTGCAGGTTGACGCGCTCATTGGCTGCCTGCAGTCGTCGCAAAAATCGTTCTGCGCCGGACTCCTGCGCGGCGTCGATGCCGACGACCTTCTCTTTGGTATCGAAGTAGCCCCAGATCCTGTCTGACTTGAGCATCGCTTTGGGGAGCAACTCGTCGCGTGCCTCGGCCTTGAGTCGGCGCTTTTCGCGAGGCGGTGGTGGCTCCTGCATGCGTTCGCGGTACTCCCCGATGCGCGCTTCGAGCTCCTCGTTGATCACCGCATGTGGCAACACGCGGGACTGGCTACGCAGCCTGAACAAGTCAGCACCGTTGACGCGGCGCGCCAGCAAGTCGCTCGTATCGGCGTCGACCGGCACCCAGCCGGAACTGCGTTCCGTGAACGGGCCGCAGGGCTCGAAGGCTGCTTTCTCGAGATTTCCAGACAAGGTCTCTTCGGACTCGGGCCACTCGCCATCGAGGGCGTAGAAACGTACGTTGCGAAACATGGCGGGCTTTCTGCGGCTGACAAGGCGGCGCAGTATCCATGTTTACGATCTCGATGTCACGAGACCCGGCAGGTCACTCGGGTTGGGCCACGATCCTCGATGCAATGGCATCGCCTTCCGGAAATAGTGTTTACCCGCTTCTTCGATGGATAAAACACCGCCATGCGTAATGCCCCGCTAGTTGGGGTTAACCCCCCCCCAATTCCAGTACCTTGCGGCGCGGAGGAAATTAGGCTGACATCAGGACAACCACTCCGCGCCGAGGCGCTGGAGACGCTCAGCACGACACCCCGTGCCCGGCATCCCTGTAACATTTACGCTTTCGCCGAGTGCAGCTGTGCCGCCACGTGCTTG
>JAOUNK010000247.1 GCA_029881015.1 Gammaproteobacteria bacterium
CACTGTCAGTTTCGAATACAGCGCGGAGACGCCGTCGGCGATTTCCGGATCATGCTGGATGAGAGCATCGTCGATATAGGTCTCGAGAAGGTCGAACTTGCGATCCACAAGCACCTGCTCCGCGAATGCGCGCACAAGGTCACGGTTGGCCTCGGTCTTGTCGTGATCGGTGATGGATGTCTCGCCGTCCAGCATGTCTCGACCAGAGCGGTTGGGCGGCTGCTTCATCTGGATGTTGTCCCAGTGCTCAACAGCTTTGCCATCCTCGAACCGAAAGACCTCGAACGCCACTTCAACGCCGTCGAAATCATATTCATTGTGGGCGAACGCAAAATCGCCGTCCTCGAACACACGCACAAATGTGACCCGCGGGTTCGTCTTCGCCAGCCGCGCGAAAAGCTCGGCAAGGCCCATACTGCCTTCACGCGTGCGTGGATTGTGCTGGATGTACTTGGCCTCATTGACCACGGTGGCCGCCTCAGGATCACCGGTCTCAATGCCCTTGAGAAGTTTTTGGATCTTGTCCCTCTTCGACATCATATAAGCCGGCCACCTAAGATCACTTTCGAACTACGCTCCTGCCGGAGCCTCGCTATCGTCAAGCATTCGCGATGGAATAGCTAACGTCCGCATTGGGTTACCAGCCGCCATCATACCCCAGAATACTTGACCGGCTGGAATGCGCAGTAAAGCAACCGGTCGTATTGCTTCCTGGTGACTGCTCGCTCACGGCCACAAGCAGTCCATGCTCGTCTCCCGGTTCTATTGCTGCGTACCATGGCGATTCATCGCCGTCGAGGGCTACCAAACCACTGGACGAACAACCAGACTTGTGTGCAAAGCTTATTTCCGCAAGCGCAATCGATCGACGACGACGCGGCCATCTGCATCAAGCGTGCCGCGTACCTCGATGTAGTCTCCGGGACTTGGCGACTTATCCCTTCGTGTCGATCCCGTAATGACAAGCGTTAGATCATCGAGCCGATTCGACGATACCAGCTTGCCGTGCAGACGAACCCGGCTTCCGACCGGAATCGGAGCTGGGGAACCTGCCGAATCCCTTGCGCCATCGGCTATCCATTGTTCGATCAAGGCAATCTCGTCGTCGGTAAGGAACGGCGGGCCGTCGAATGGCATCTTGGGCAAGGCCTGTCCTCGAATACGGCGCAAGAGCTCGCTGGCCTCGGGACTAAAGGGAACGACGCGGACGCGGTCGGCCGCGCTGATCGTATTCGCGTAGGATGTCAGTCGGTAACCCTCCGGCGGACCGCCCATGAGTCCTTTTTCCGTGTGGCACTTGACGCAACGCGTCGCAAATATTGGCGCAACCTGGTCGTAACGAACGGGACCGGCGACCGCTAGGGGAGACGGCGCTGAAACTGACGGCTCGGACACCGTGCCGGACCGCATGCCGTCAAGGATCCACTGTTCGAACAAGGCCACTTCATCATCAGCCAGGTAAGGCGGACCGGTCATCGGCATCCGTGGCAGAGACGTGCCCTTGAGCCGTTTGATCAGCTCACTCCCCGCAGGATCCCCGGCTGCGACTATGACACCACGACTGCTGCCAGTGAGGAGTCCGTCGTGGCTGTCAAGCCTAAGTCCCAGCGGTGCGGCGGGTCCCGCATGGCACATGACGCACCGAGCCTGCAAGATCTGGTCGATATCCGAAAAATCGGTCGCGGCGAGCGCCGTCGAAGATACGAGCGCCATTACGGCAAGCAGCACGGGCGCCGTTTGCGCGTGCAGCACTTCGATCGGCTTCCACAACTCGGGCTTTTTTCGTTGTTTGGGTTTGCCCATGAATTTACTGGCTTGAACCAAGATTGAAGTGGCTGCTTCGGGTCATCAGCAGGAAGTTTACCTGAAATCAGCCGACCGGCGGCTTCCAGGGGCAAAGCAGCCAGTCGATTCGGCCCGATACCACCGGCTCAGTTCGGCCAACAGCAAACCTTGGTCTGCCGATTTGCGCGACTAACTTGGCGCACAGCCCGCTGGCTTGAATACCCGCTCAACGGACGCCGGATATTGTTGAAGGGCCTTCACCGGTCGAATCGGTCGTTCAACAAAATTGCCACCACAATTTGGGCAAATTCCTCCAAGCTTTTCCCGCGCACATGTCCTGCAGAAAGTGCATTCGAACGTACATATGACGGCATCGGATGAATCCGGTGGCAAGTCCTTGTCGCAACACTCACAGCTTGGTCGCAGTTCCAGCATTCTTGTTCTCCCTACGTTGCTGAGCTAACCGTCCGGAACGGGTCGCAGGCGGAAAGTATAGCGCGAAATTCTCGACCGGCTGCTTTCAGACGCAAAGCGGAAATCGCTACGAAGCCAAGGCGACAGACTCAGAGCGGCCAATACCGGACATTAGGACCCAACTGAATGGTCCGATTTCATGGGGCCGAACCACTGTACCGACTTACTGCAGTTCGAGAAGATACTCCTTCTCTTCGTCAATCATTGCCTCGCAACGGTTCGGGTAATCGGCGTACTTGTGTACGTCGGAAAATGGAATCGCGTAGTCAGTGTGAAACCCTGCGTCGTAAGTCAGCACGTTGTGAAGGAGATAGTACTCCTCGTCCTCCGGCCCCAGATACTCGTCAGCCTCGATTTCTTTGGTTTGCTCGTGAAGATCTGAGTACTCTGGCGATTGCTTAAAACGAGCTAGCTGATTGAGCCTGTAATTGGCCATTTCGAGTACACCCATCTTCTTCTCATCGACGAGCACGCCATTCTCAAATAGCAGGACGACATACGTGTCATGATGCAGCCATTCCGGGGAGCAATGGTCTAGGGTAGGCTTGCCAAGCTCTAACGTGATTACGCCCGAGAACTTATCAAGCGACACTTGCGTATCGGTACCGAAAACCACTTGGAACACTGACCTCATTGCCAGGTCATCGGGTGACTCGTCGTAGAGGGTCGCAACCTTTAACTCGTCAATGAATAGCTTGCCGTCCTCAACAATGAAGTAAGCGCGTCTTCCATTCCAAAGCCAGTTGTTGATTTCTTCGACGCCGATTCCGTCTGGGGGAACAGAGAACAGTAGGTCGAGGGGCCGACTGTAAACGACATAGTCTCGTGCGTCGTAGCTGACAGTATTGGTGCTGTTTCGGTCAATGACCAGATCCCTATACTCTCGTGGACTTGGCTGAGTCTCTCCGTTATCGAGATCGGCACAGGTTTGATCGATATCGGCGCCGGCAGCCAGCCATCTCGTATAGAGATCATTCCGCCTAAAGTGAATTGCCACATGGAGGGCCGTCCACCCTTCAGCACTGCATTCGTTCGGGTCAGCGCCATTGGTCACATACCAATCTATTGATCGAAGTGCCGTTTCCAGGCCACTAGGATTCGTTACCCGACCGGTCAGGTACTCAGTGAATAGTACGGTTCCCCACAGGTACCGCAGGTTCATTGCGATTGGGCCGATAGACTGTCTAGTTTCTGCGCTGGTCTCAGCGGTCGGAGGTAACAACAACTCGTACTCTGCGGAAACAGCCTCGTTGCGCCGGAATGTACGGACAATGCAAAGGACCGGCGGGAGAATCGTCATCTGGATGGCCGGCCATTGATTCCAGTACTCCCAAGATGACTCACAACCAGTGACCAGCAAACTCGCTCGATGCGGTGTACCCAGGGATGATAGGTAGTAGGTTACCCAAATACTGTAGGTCAAAAGGACGACGATCGCCCCAATACCTACTCTTTTGAGTCTCCGTGATGGTCCGAGCCGACCTGTGTCTAATTCCTTGGAAATGTCAGCTCCCTTTCGCCAGTCGATAAGTGCCGAATGAGTGTACTACTTGGTGTCCATCAGGGTCGGTGTCACGCAAGACTATCTGCCTCTCTGTTAGCGGTCATCTGAACTTGGAGATGTGACCGGCTGGAATGGGTCATCATACCGCAGGAAACTCGACCGGCTGGAATGCGCAGCAAACCAGTCACTCACTTTGCTTCCTGGTGACTGCTCGCTCTCGGCCAGAACCGGACGGTGAACAAGACACGCGAAACATGCTGTCAGTCCCAGCCAATGTATGAGTCCATATCGTAATCGTGCTTTTTGCAGGAGGCTAGAAAGTCGACACGAAAACTCTCCGCATCAAAACCACCTAGCCTCTTCTTTTTGTCGACGAGTACTGAGGTTGATCGATAGAGCTTTTGGAGCGCGTAGTCCACAACAGATTCTTTCGGAATGTATACGAGTTCCGCTATTTCTGGCAGGACACTGTAGTGGCCGACGTTATTGAAGACGCCAGGAGCTATACCTGTCAGTGGATTTGGCGTTTTACCGCCAACTTTTTTCTGGAATCGAAACGCGAATGGCCCGTGGTCGTCATTTAGCTGAAATTCAATCCATAGGTGCTCCATTATTCCACCGTAGTCGTTGCTAAGTTCCTTGCTTAGCAACTCAAGCGGCTCGAGGAGTATTTGAGGCAGGTGACGCGTCTCGAAGTCACAGTAGTTTGCGTAGATCTGGACTTCCAACTGGATCTCCCCGCTTAAACAAGTTCATCGGAACGCGGCTCAGCACTAGACGAAATCGTATTTTGCGAACGACCGCAAAGTCACCAGCCGCCATATTACAACAGTTGGAGCGACCGGCTGGAGTGCGCAGCAAACCAGCCAGTCGTTTTGCTTCCTGGTGACTGCTCGCTCTCGGCCAGAACCGGCCGGTCGCAGATCAGCTCTAACTCTCATTCGACTGGGCGATCTTTTCCTGCGCGAATTTATAGAACCCGGTGAAATCCCATGACCAAATGATGGCATAGGCATACGCGAACATAGACATTACGAAATAGGCTGGCTCGCGGTCATCTTTGAAGACCATGCGATACAAGGGTGGTACGACTGAAATCACTTTTGAGACGCTCTTTACGTCGCGCCATGACACTGTATTGCTCTCTGACCCGTTGATTATCTCAATCCTTTCATCGTTGTAGCGAATCACGCGGATGCGGAAGAACATGAATTTCGCAAGGAACACGAGTCCTACAGAAAGGCCGAGCAACAACAAGACTTCGCCCGGCGTCGGATCAACGGGCGCGTTACTCATTATTGATTGCTCTGGAAAGACTAACGAATGAACGGACGCGAGAGCCAAGAAAACGAACATCAAGGCTGCGAACTTGTAGAAGTAATAAGCAACGTAGCTGCTACTTTTCACAACTTCTTCTTGAAAACCTCAACGTCCGCTCCGGGTCAGTGGCGGAAATTATAACCCAGATTCAACGACCGACTCCTTACGTGCGCAAAGCGGAAGTCACCAAGCAACGTGGCCA
>JAOUNK010000248.1 GCA_029881015.1 Gammaproteobacteria bacterium
CCCTCGGATGTGCGAAAATAGCCACCCTCTCCGCCAGAAAATCAAAAGGCCCCCTCGCGGGGCCTTTTTGTTTTCTCGCCGAGTGCGGAATGGGCTTTTGAACCCTGTTCGACCAACGCAGCCGCGCAGCGGCATGTTGGCAGGGAGCTCGCGAAGCGAGCGAGCTGAATCCCACCCTCTCCGCCAGTCTGCGGACTATGACGTCATGGGCGCAGAGTACAACTGTAATACCAAAACAATATGTGCGGTCGAATGTGCCAAAATCACGATCCACAAATTGCGGCCACAAAGAAGGAATGCGGCACCCCATATCAAGCCCATGATTGTTGTCATCACCACCCCGCCGAGGCCCCATTGAAAGTGCACCGAACCGAATATCAGCGCCTGAGACAGGACTGCGAGCGCTGCGGTAGCCGGCCAATTGTCAAACAGGCGCTCGAATTGCCGAATCAGAAAACCTCGATATACGATTTCCTCCGGTATCGCCGCGGTCAGCGGCAGTAGCACAGCAAAGGAAACGGCGGCGAACGCATTGCCGCGAATGAAGTCGTACCGCGACATATCCGGCGGCGGCAAATCAAAGTACGGTGCGAGAAGTTGGGGAACCAACGCCTGTGCCGCCCCGAACGTGACGAAAATGCCGAGGACCCAGAGAGGTACAGTCCACCATCTCTTGGGACGAGTCAATCCAATGTCGGCGAGCGATCCACCGTTTCTGACCGTCAGCCATACTGCCGCTATTGCGCCGAACAGGACGGCGGCGACGCCACGCGCCTCTTCGCCCCAGGGGAGTTGGTCGGCAAGGGCAAGCTCACCAGCAAAGGTCAGTGCCGAAATTGCGACCACGATGGAAATCGCGGTTAGCGGAGAAGGTGTGTTGTCGAGTCGAACGGAGGTTTGGTCTGTCACTAGTGTGTACCCGTCACTTGGCTGCCCCAAAGATAGCATGCGGCCGACAGGACTAAACTCGACTCCCGGCGTCGGTGGGCATTTGGCAAAGCGTAAGTTCCGGCAGTGTAAGTGGAGAGCATCGTCCGCCGGCGACTCGCTCCACCGCCAAAACGAGAAAGCCCCTTAACGGGGCTTTCGCCATTTTGGGAGAGGGTATGGGCTTTCGAACCCTGTTCGACCAACCGGCCTTAGCCGGTAGGCGACGCAGCGCCGTAGGCGCAAGTGCATCTCACCTTCTCCAGCGGGCGGCATGAGCGCGCGGTGTCAACTGAAACAGCTGGGCTTGCTTGGAATGCCAGGCTGTGAAATCGTCGGCTCATGGATGACCCTGCTCCAGTTCTTGCACCCGCGGTTCGGTCATATCGTGGGTCGACCACCGATCCTTTGCGTTGGGCGACTTGGAGCCCAAGAAAGGGTGACATCCTTGTGTGCACGCCGCCCAAATGTGGAACGACCTGGACACAGACCATGCTCGCGATGCTTGTCAATGGCAGTTCGGATCTGCCGGAAAAGGTACCGGTACTGTCTCCCTGGGTTGACGCGGACCTTGGGGTTTCCGCCGATGAAATTGCGGCGGCACTGGCGGCACAAAAGGGGCGGCGTGTGGTGAAGACGCATACACCGGCCGATGGGTTTCCGATTTGGGACGGTGTAACAGTAATTGCTGTCTATCGACACCCACTGGACATCTTCTTTTCCCTACGCAAACACGAGGCCAACAAAAGAGTGGTCAAGCCGGATCATCCGATGAGCTTACCGGTCCCGGACTCCATCCGTCGGTTTATCAACGAACCAGTGGACCCGGACGATTTTGACAAAGACACATTGGCGTCCTTAGCCCTTCACTATTCCGAAACGGTCCTTTCCGGACGCTATCCGCACCTCAACGTCCTTCACTATTCGGACATGTTGCGCGACGGTCACCGCACCGTGCAAAATCTGGCCAGGGCAGCTGGCATCGAGGCCGGCGCAGAACTGATCGATCAAGTTGCGGCAGCCACGGTTTTCGGGGCTATGAAGGCCAGGGCAGTCGACTATGCTCCCGTGGGCGGTACCGGCTACTGGAAATCCGACGCCGGGTTTTTCGACTCCGCCAGCTCTGGCAAGTGGGAAGGCAAGCTATCGCCAGCCGAGATCGACCTTTTCAATACCCGTCTTGCCGAGCTTGTGCCGGACGAAAAGGCGCGAACCTGGCTGCTAGCGGGCGACTGCTAAAGCGGAACAGCCGACCTGCGCCCAGAATCAGTAGATTAGAAACATGCCAGCACCGGTCGACGGGGCGGCGGGATCCGATCGCATGATGACGGTCCCTGTCTCGTATATCTTGCGACCCTTTAGCGAACCGAGGTCGCTATCCGTGCTCATAACGATGCCGTGCCGTCCGAGTACGCGCCCTCCGGAACCGGCGGCGACTCGGGGAACCAGTACCCCAGCTCACCCCTGAGATCGCCACTGACATTCCCCTTCCATGCAAGCAGCCATCCGTCGTCATCGCGTTCACCGAGGTGGCCCACAGACCAGTATTCGATCTGGCACGTCAGCGGCCCCCTAATGACAGCCTCACTATCGGCGAATGCCGTTGGTCCCGACAGCATAATCAACAGCAATATGAGCAGGTGCATCGGTACAACGAAAGATTTGAGTTTCATATTTAAACTCCCTGCAGATCAAGAACAGGACCTGTAACAGACGGGGCTCTGCCCATGCCTCGCTTCCCCTATCTCGAACAAATGAGGAGGAAGGCTGGGCAGCGGGGTGGGAGAGCATCCTCCGCCCAGGACTCACTCCACCGCCAGAAAACAGAAATGGGCCCCTTGTGGGGCCCATTTTTTTCCGGCCGAGTGCGGTGGCGGATTAGGACCCTGTTCGACGGGCACAGCCGCGTAGCGGCATGCCCGGGCCGCAGCGCGCATCCCACCCTTTCCGCCGAACAACCGAATCCCGTCACTGTCGCTATATTCACTAGCTCGGCGGACATGGATACGGCATCCTGTGGTCTTCCTAGTAAGTGTCGTGTCAGGAAGAGAAGGGTGTATTAAGCGAGTGGTCCGCTCCGGCCGAAATTTCTGGATATTCCATGTGACCTTCTGGGTAGTCGCAGCGATCGCCCTGTTTCTGTATGGATCGACCTATGGGCATATAGGGGTTGCAGCGATTCGTAACCTTTACAGCCCGTTGGTCGGCTTCGGTTTTTCGTATCTCATCAAGACGGTCTACGACAGCCGGCTACCGTCAGGATTCGGCCAGCGGCTGCTATTGGTCATCGGACTATCGTTCCTGGGCGCACTGGTTTCGGCGATGGTCGTCAACCCGATTACTTTCGGCCTGCTCGGCTACGAAATCGGTGATTTGTCTTTGCGCAATCTGCTCCAGGACGGACTGTATTTCGTGTTGCTCTACCTTGTGTGGAGCCTGCTATACCTGCAGATGACCGAACGGTCGCTTGTCCCGGCGCCCTCAGACCAGACTGGCATACAGTCGATCAGCGTCACCAAGGGCAACCAGGTCTTCAGTCTCGATCTCGTGAACATCGTCTGCATCAAGGCCAGTGGTGACTACGTCGAGCTTTGTACCAACTCCGGCAGTTACCTGAAGCACGGGACAATCAGTTCTTACGAGAAGGCACTGGGCAAGGGCAGGTTCGTGCGAGTCCACCGCTCAGTTATCGTGAATCGGGAGCAGGTCGTCTCCGTCTCAGGTCCGGCCAAAGGTCAATACTGGATCAAGCTGCGGGACGGGCAGGAAATCCGATCAAGCCGGGGGTACAGGGACGTCGTCCAATCGCTAACGCCCGAGGCACCCTGAAGCGTCCCATTCGTCTCCCATCCACCGATAAACGCTCCCGTCAGCCGAGAAATCGCCGCGGTGATCGAATAACTGTGGCGTGCTCTCCACAGCACCCGCATATTCGAAGTCAAGAGCCAACTGTGAGAATCGAGTCAATGAACAAGATCTTCCGTTCCTTTCGCGTCCTGGCCACTGCCCTGATCGCATTAACCGCGTGCCTTGCGGTATCCGCTCCGGCCCGGGCCCAGCACGGGGACACGACACCTGTCCTCAGTGCTTACCTGAAAATGGTATTCGCTGGCGATACGAGTGCTGCAGCCGAATTGTTTGCCAGTGAGCCAGAGGACCGCGGCTCGAAGATGCTTGCGGACAGGTTTGAACGTCGTTTTGTCGAGCGGAATGACGGGCTGGACCTGACCCGCTTGGAAAGTCCTGCCGTACGTGAAATCACTGATCTATTCGAGACGTACTGGCTTGACGCGTTGATGCAAGAGGCTCCGCTCGATGTACTCGAAGCACGCCTCAAGGGTCGACTGGACGACATATTGATCGAGCACGGGTTCGCAGGCGCGCTCGAGGACGAAGATGCATTATTTGAGAATGTCAAAGCATTTATTCGTCGAGAGGGCTATTTCGCGCAGAGTGGACGCACTCCGCCGCTACTCGACTTAATGATCTGGATCAGTAACGACACGGTTGGCGAGGATGTGGAGCTGACGGACGGCACGTACCAGGTTGAACTCAACTACATTGACGATTTCGTGTCCTACGGCTGGTCGAATTTTGCGACCTTCGGAATGGCCAGTACCGCTGGCTGGGCCAAGAAAGACGGACTGTATTGCATTTGCAGGTATTACGACCTGGATTCCGAGCGCTTCAAGCTATCGTTCCTGAAGCATGAAGCACGACACTATGCCGATTTTGAGCTTTACCCGGAGTTGCAGCCTGCTGATCTCGAGTACCGTGGCAAACTGACCGAATTGGCATATTCGGAGGAGCGGACCTACCCGTTGCTTGAGCAGTTTGCCAAAGCGGCTAACCGCGTCGAGAACGCCCCTCACCCGCTTGCAAACTGGTACGTCATCGAGGGCCTGTCCGAGCTCCTGTTGGACGGCAATTGGCCCGCGGACGCAAGCTCCTGGGAATCGATCCCCAAAGAACAGATCCGACAGGCTGCAAGGCGCCTGCTGGAGTACCATGACGACAAGCTTGCTGACCTGGGCCCATCCACTACCAAGGGCATCGTCAATCTTTGAAAGGAGTATCTTCCGCAAAAGACTCGCTCCACTGCCAAAATGAGAAAGGCCCCATCCGGGGCCTTTCGCATTTTTGCCGAGTGGGTCGAGGATGAGAACCCTGTTCGACAGGCGCAGCGGCGAAGCCGCATGCCTGGTCGCGAAGCGACATTCCCACCCTCTGCCAAACAGTCGGGCATTCGCTGAGTCTCCGTGCAGAGCCATTGCGAATGCCATTTCAGGACGGCCGGATAGCTGAGAGCTTCGCCTTGCCCGTGCGCGGTTGCTCAACCCGTCG
>JAOUNK010000249.1 GCA_029881015.1 Gammaproteobacteria bacterium
GGCTTCGATATCACCGTGGCGTCCGAGATCATGGCGATTTTCTGCCTGGCGACGGACCTCAAGGATCTCGAGAAGCGGCTCGGCAACATTGTGCTGGGTTACACGCGCGACAACGAACCCGTCACGGTGCGTCAGCTTAACGCCCAGGGCGCTATGACGGCGTTACTGCGTGACGCGTTGCAGCCCAATCTCGTGCAGACGATGGAGAACAACCCGTCGCTCATGCACGGAGGCCCCTTCGCCAATATCGCCCACGGCTGTAATTCGGTCATGGCGACCAGGGCCGGCCTGAAACTCGCCGACTACGTTGTCACTGAGGCCGGTTTCGGTGCGGATCTTGGCGCCGAGAAGTTTTTCAATATCAAATGCCGCAAGGCCGGGCTGTCGCCCGATGCCGTGGTGCTGGTCGCAACCATCAAAGCACTCAAGATGCAGGGCGGTGTTGCCAAGACAGACCTCGGCAAAGAGAACGTTGCAGCGCTCAAAGACGGATGCAGGAACCTCGAGCGGCATATGCGTAACCTGGGGAAATTCGGTGTGCCTGTCGCGGTGGCGATCAATCGCTATACAGCAGACACCGACGCCGAGGTCGAGACGGTCAGGGCGTTCTGCGACACATTCGGCGTGCGCGCGATCAGTTGCACGCACTGGGCCGACGGTGGCAAGGGAACGACGGCGCTGGCCGAGCACGTTGTCGAGCTCTGTGACAGCGGCGCGGCGCAGTTCCGCACACTCTACGGTGACGACCTGTCGTTGTGGGACAAGACGCTGACCATCGCTCGCGAGATTTACGGGGCGGAAGACATCATCGCCGACAAGAAAGTACGCGAACAGTTTGCCAAGTTCGAACGCGAAGGCTATGGCAAATACCCGATCTGCATGGCAAAAACACAATACAGTTTCTCCACGGACCCGAACCTGCTCGGTGCGCCGACAGGTCACCATGTCCAGATTCGAGAGATTCGCCTTGCGGCGGGCGCGGAGTTTGTCGTTGTCGTCACGGGCGAGATCATGACCATGCCCGGATTGCCCCGGGTGCCGGCGGCGAACGCTATCCGCGTCAACGACAAAGGTCAGATCGAGGGTCTGTTCTGAGGGATCGAATCAGGCGGTGCCTCGCAGCGTCAAAGCGATCGATTGCCTCGTCTTGTCCACTAATCCCTCTCCACGAGGCGATGGCTGTCGGCTGCGTTTAATTCACAGCCGTACACGACCTTCAGTTGCTCGATGACGCGCCGGGTTTCATCGGAAAACGGCGCCTTGCCTTCGAAGGCATGCAGGACAATCCCTTCGAGCAGGTCGCCGAGGCTCAAGTCCGTGTATTCGGCCAGTCCCTTGAGGACCTTCAGCAGGGACGATTCCAGGCGCACTCCCGTCTGGGTGCGTTTTACGACAGTAGGGCTCATAGCGGTCACCAGTATTTGTTGTGATAACAAGGTAACAATATAACAAGGTAACGCTTACTGTGCAAGTGCTCGATTCCGGATACAGTCCGCATGCAACCGCGAGGGTGTGCCAATGCTGACGACAGAAGAGCTCAATGGGGGATTCACTATCGGCGCCTGGGAGGTCCTGCCGGCCAAGGGCTTGCTGCGTCGGGACGGTGAAGAAGTACACCCGGAACCGCGCGTCCTGGCCGTCTTGCTGGCGCTGGCCAGGCGCGACGGCAACCTGGCCACGAAAGACGAGCTGATCGACGAGGTCTGGGATGGACGAGCATTCAGTGACGAGCCGCTGTTGCGGTGTATTTCGCTGCTGCGCGCGCATTTCGGGGACAAGAAACCCTACCAGTACATAGAAACGCTGCAGCGCAGAGGATACCGGCTGCTGCAACCGATTGCGCTGCACGCAATGGCCGAACGTCGGTCTCTGGCCGCGGAACCCGGTGCCCGCCGCTGGAAGGCGGTTGCTTCGATCGTCGCTGCCGGCGTTCTCGCAATCACGGCCTATGTATGGACGCAAAGCGGTGTGGAACCGGAGCCGCGCTCGCTGGCTATCCTGCAAATCGAAAACCTGAGCGGCGATCCGGCGAATCAGTACATCGTTGATGGCATCAAGAACACGCTGGCGCCACGACTTTCCGAGATTCCCAATTTCACGATCAAGAATGCGCGCCTGTCTTACGAAGGCGAGGAGATCTCCAGGATCGCGAGGCGCTTCCAGGTTGAGTCCGTGCTGACCGGCCATGTTCAGCTACAGGACAACAGGCTCAGGATTTCATATCAGATTTCACGAGGTGAGAACGGGGCGACCGTCGGCGGTGGCGAGGTCATCGGCCAAATCGATGACCTGTATGCACTGCAGGAGCAACTGGCAGCGAAAATCCGGGACGATCTCGATGGCGGCCGCTCGCCGCAGCTTATTACCCGCCGCGAACCGGATTCCGCAGCGTACAAGAATTACATGCTCGGCATCTACGCGCTCGAATTGCGCTTCGACGGCGACAATCTCGAATCGGCAATTGAGCTGCTCAGGGAGTCGATCAGGCAGGACGAAAACTACGGTCCCGCGTACCTTGCCCTGGCAACGGCTTACGCGCTGGCCCATGACTATTATGCGGCGCCGTTCGATGAAATGCGCGAGCTCGCTCTGGCGACGCTCGAAAAGGGCGTGATGGTTGACCCGAGCATTGAAGAGGCGTCCTGGGCCATTCACGGTTTTGTATTCCACCAGGAGGATGAGTGGAGAAAATCGGAAGCGGCTTACCAGCGCGCAATCAATGCCAGGGTCGTCGACTCGAATGCGTTTAGCTGGTATTCGCGCATGCTCGCGAGCACCGGCCGACTCCAGGATGCGCTCGATGTGGTTCTGGAGGCCGAAGCGCTCGACCCGGACAATGCGCTTGTCAACAGCCGCATCGCCATGGCACAGACGTGGCTCGGTAACGACGCCGCGGCGCATGAGTACTTTGCACGCTCGGCGCGGCTCGGCGCGACAGGCAACCTGCATCTCATGACGCAGGCCCTGCTGTTGTACCGGGACGGGCGGGCTGCCGAGTCCAAAGAGAAATCGATTGCGGCCACCGCGCACTCAGGAGCGCCGACCTCCTGGGTCGACCCGGTCTACGCGGCCCTGGCCGACGCGAGTAATAAAGAGGCGGCACTCGATGCGATCGGCCAGGTATGGGACGAACAGCAGATCATCCCGGAGATCGTGATGGTCGTTCGCACATTGCTTGGCGACCTCGACGGAGCCATGGAAATAGCGCGTCTGCTCGAGGCGGAAGGCGAGGCTTTTTCAACGGAAATGTTGTTCGTGCCGGAGATGGCGCCGCTGCGAACGCACCCTGAATTCCTGCCATTAATCGAGCGACTTGGCATCGTCGCCTACTGGGACGAGTTGGGTTGCAGGTGGGATGGCGACCGAGCGCGTTGTCCGGCGAGCTAATCGTCGCGCACCACTTGCCTGGACTTCTTGAGTTCGCCTCGCCGACTTTTCGCATCGAGGCGTTTTGCTTTCGCCGCGCGACCGGGCCGTGTCGGGATTCGTTTCTTCTTTTTCTTGCTGGCGTTGCCCAGAAGGTCGATCAGACGTTGCAGCGCTGCCTGGCGGTTTCGCTCCTGGCTGCGGCTTTCCTGGGACTTGATGATCAGCACACCGTTCGATGTAATCCTCTGGTCCCCACTGCCAAGCAGCGTTTGTCGCAAGTCATCCGGTAGCGACGGACTGTTCGCAATATCGAAACGCAGATGAATCGCCGTCGCGACCTTGTTCACATTCTGGCCGCCGGCACCCTGCGCGCGTACAGCCGTCATGTCGATCTCCGACATCGGAATACGCAGCGTCGCTGTGACTTCAAGTTCGTCCAAAGTATCTCCGGCGCATGCCGGGTGAATGTGTGAGAATGCGCCCTTAATCATGCGGATCGGCGGGGTTAATGCAAGTACGAAATCTCTTTGTCCTGGTCGGTTGCCAGTTGATCTCGGCGGCATCGACAATCTCGCTGGTTACGGTAGGCGGTATTATCGGTACGTCGCTGACAAGTAATAAAGCACTTGTTACCTTGCCCTTGTCGCTGATGGTCGTTGCCGTTGCCGCGACTGCGATACCGGCCAGTCTGCTCATGCGGCGCATCGGCCGCCGCCATGGTTTCATGCTGGCATCCGGGGTGGCTGCGGCCGGGATGCTGATCGGTGTCTTTGCCCTGCAGCAAGCCAGTTTCGCATTGTTTTGCGTGGCAACCATGCTACTCGGTGTCAACACGGCCTTCACGCAGCAGTACCGCTATGCGGCCGCCGAGAGTGTCGAGCCGCGGTACGTCGCGCGCGCGATTTCGTTTGTCCTGCTGGGCCCGATCGGAGGCGCGTTTCTCGGTAAGGAACTGGCGACGCGCGGGCAAGGCTGGATCGCCGATGTTCCCTATGCCGGTACACTCACCTCGCTCGCTGTGCTGTTCATCCTGCAGCTGTTGCTGATGTCGTGGTTGCGGGAACCCGCCGACCACCTGGACCACGACGCGCCGCATGCGGATCGCCCCCTGGGTGAAATCGTCCGGCAGCCTGTTTTTCTCACGGCGGTACTCGGGGGCGTTGTTGCCTATGGCGTCATGACGCTCATCATGACGGCGACTCCGCTGAGTATGCACCTGACCGACGGCTACTCGATCGAGGAGACGAGCAGCGTGATACGCGCTCATGTCCTCGCAATGTACGTGCCGTCGCTGGTCGCAGGTTTCCTGATCGACCGGGTCGGTGTCACGCGACTGATGATCGTCGGCGCGGTCGGTCTGCTCGCGACATCGATTGTCGGCCTGCAGGGACACTCGCTGATGCACTACTGGTGGGCCCTGGTCCTGCTGGGTGTGGGTTGGAACTTCCTGTATGTGGGCGGCACGACATTGCTGACATACACCTATTCGCTGGCGGAGCGCCATCGCGCACAGGCGGTCAACGAGTTCCTGGTTTTCGGAATGTCGGCAACAGCATCGTTGTTGGCAGGCACCGTCATGTTGTATTCCGGCTGGACGACGTTGATGCTCGTTCCAGTTCCGGTATTGATAGCCATCGCCGTGGCGCTCGTCGTCGTACGTAAGGATCCCCTGTTGCGCCGGCGTCCTGCCAGAGAAGAGGGTTAGATCAATGGCAGAGGACACACTGCTGAGACAACTTCTGGAGTTCGCGGCACAACGCGGCATCGCCTACCGGGAGACCAGTCCCGCGCGAGCGGTTGCGCCGACGGCCGAGGCCGTGGCGAGTGTCGAGGCTTTTCTCGAGCCGATGCCGGAAGATGGTGCCCCTGACATCTC
>JAOUNK010000016.1 GCA_029881015.1 Gammaproteobacteria bacterium
CACGTCGTCCAGGCATGCGCCGTTGCCGGTGCCCGTGCAACCCGTGCGGCCTGCCAGCGCCGCCGACCAGTTCGGCAGCTGCGCCAGGAGCCCCGGCGTGCCGACGTCCTCGGTCGGCTGGCCGTCGGTGATCAATACATTGAAGTTCTTCGAACACTCCAGCATCGACGGGCGCTCGTAGACCGGCGGCGCCGTCGTCAGAAGTGCGGCTGCATCGGTGCCGTTGGCGCCGATCTCGCCATAGTTGACCGGCAGTCCCTGCCAGAATAACGCCGTCTCGAACAGTGACTCGGAGAGCGGTGTCCAGCCGTCTGCGGGGAGGGCGTCGATCTCGGCCAGGATCGTGGCACGATTGGCGTCGAGATCGATCGGGGCGCGAATAATCGTGCCGCCTTCCGTGTCGTTAAAGCGCATCAGGCCGACGTTCATGTCGTTGACGGAGTTCAGAACAGCCTTGGTCGCTTCTTTCATGATATCGGAGCGTGACATATCCACGGTGGCAGGGTCGTTCTGGTAGTTAAGGTAGTTGCCGTCATGGATCGTGTAAGTGGTGCTGCGGCCGGAGCTGCCCCATGCGAGTTCCTGGAGCGGATCTGATGTCCAGGCATTTGCCATGCCGCTGCCCGACACGGCGTACACGGCGCTCGGGTCGCCGCCGCCGTTCTCGCCGTGAAAACTGCTGTCCGATTCGCATTCGACCGGGTCAGAGGTGTTGCCCGGTTCGAGCTCCATCCACTCGTCTACACCACCGGCATTCGGGCGGTACTGGACGAGCACGCCCGTGTACGCACCGACACCGGCGACCTGGATCGCCGCGTCGGCGCAATGCCACGCGCTCTTGTCAATGAACCTCGTGTTTGCGGCATCGCATACAGGTGTGCCTGACCCTTCGCTGTAGTACATGGAGTCCCGGTCGCAGGTTCCAAATGCGGAATAGTCGACAGTGGGATCGTACTGCTGGCCGGTTTGCTGTTGGGTTGTCATCGACCCAGAGGTGTCGAGAATGAACATGACGTTCGGCTTCAACTGCGAAGGATCGGGCGGTGCGAGGAGCAACAGCTCCGTGTCATCCGCAAGTGCCGGCGCGCCACTGGCGATTGCCAGCGTCAAGCCAAGAACAGTCCCTGTCGTTTTACGAATTACCTTATTCATAGTGCTACCCTCAAAGGTTGACCGACACAGCGGTCACCTGATTCCGTTCGACGTGGCGAAGCACAGTTACGGCTTCCTTCTCTGGCTCTTCCACAACAGCGATAGCGTCGCGGAATGCCTTCAACGGCACGGTCTTTCCATTTATCTGGAAGCGCACGTCGGCGGCAACGCGGATGCGAACGTATTCGCAGGTCCTGCATTCCTTGAACGCGATCGTGCCACCCTGAGCGCGTGGCAGGCGCATGTCGCTCAATGCGATTTCGTAGGCTTCCTGCACGACTCGCATATCGGCGGCTGCCGGCAATGCCAGGCCCACCAATACAGCTATCATCAATACTTTAAGTTTCATGAGCTTGCTCCGTTCCTTTTACGCTCAAAGCGCCGACATTTCCGGGCCGACGACATAAAAAGCTTGTGTATGGACCGCGCTCGAGTCGCGGTCCGTTGTGTTGCCGGGATCACGCAGCATCTCTGCCTGTGACGTGGCTTGAAAGTGGTAGGCGGCAATTCCGCTGCCAACACCAAGGCTGAATGCCTTGTCCGGCACCATGGTCGAGTCCTCGAACTGGATCGTGGTGGCAATGTTCTGATACGAAGACGGTGTCTGCGTCATGGTGGTTGCGCCGCCCGTCGCGAACTGGCCCTGGGACAACGCCATTTCAATACCGGTTTCGGCAGCCTGGAATGCATCTTCGTAGGCCTGGTCGTTACGCACCAGTGCGAGCTCCGTGGTCGCGGTGTTCATGCCCGAGATGGCGAGGACAGTGATAACGACCAGCAACATCAGTCCGACGACGAGTGCCGCACCCTGTTGTGAATTGCGAGAAGAAATCTGTGTCTGTTTCATAAGTATGTGCTCTTGATCATCAGGTCCGGGCATTGCGCAGCAGGATCGTCTTGGAAACCTGCAAACGGCGGAAGCCGTCATTCTGCTGGCCCATGTTGGCGTTGCCGGGCTGGTAATTGCGGTTGTCCTGCAATCCGAACTCGGCAGTAACGCCTCTAACCACGAGCCAGACACGCGCTGTCATGACGCGCGCGCCCGGTACGTATCCGGCCGCGGCCGGGTTGTAGATGTCGTCGCCCGGGTGAACGTAGCGATCGACGGTGTTGTCTTCATCCACATCGATGCCCAGTTGCAGCTGGATGTTCTCAACGCCGGGTGCAACTTCCTGGTCGTCGATGAACGGTGCACCGGCGCGCACGGTTAAGGTCTTGCGACGTAAGGTCGGGACGCCGGGGATCAGTGTCGATGTCGGGGAAACGTAGTAGCTGTTTACCATCAGGTTGTGCGTTGCCGACGACGGAGCGCCCGTGATCGGGTGAATCGTGACCGGCGAAAACGCGGCGGGGACACCGCCGGTCTCAAACAACTCGCCCTGGATGCGCGTGGACTGTACCTGGAGTCGCCCGGCTTCGAGTGCAACGGGCTGAACCGTTGCGCGGCGAATCGTGACGAGGTCCGAGTTCGCCTGTGCTCCGCCGGAGGCGCTGCACGGCAGGTTGTAAGCGTTGTCGTTGCCGTCGATCGGTCGTGCAAGATCGAAAGCCCAGTTCGCACCGCAGGTACCTGTCGAGCTCAGCGGCTCCGTCAGGCCATTGGGATTGTCGTCGCCAACCAGCGAGCGGCCTTCGACAGCCAGGCCGCGGCTGTTGCGACCCCAGTTACTGGCCATGCGCAGGTCAGCCTCGATCGTATCCATCGCGAACTGTGCGGTTTCCTGCACCCGAGCGATCGACTCGTTGACCACGAAGGCCTGGCGGCTCTGGTTGTAGATCTGCACCGCACCGATGATCAGGAATGACCCGATCGCAAGAGCGACCATGATCTCGACCAGGGTCAGACCGGTCTGGCGTTGTCGTGTTGCTACCTTGCTATACGTCATCTGCAGGTCGCTCCTAGAACGGGTTTACCGGAACAGTAATCGAGTACTGCGGCTGGATGCCGTCAGGCGTCGGTTCGTCCCAGCGCACGGTAATGGTGTAGGACGGTGGCAGGGTGGCCGCGTTGAAAAGCACTTCGACCTGCTGGCTGCCGTCGGCCATCGGCGGCAGGAATTCCAGGGCCTGTGCCTGCCAGAGGAAGATGTCATGCGCGGCCATTTGCGCCACGTTGCAGTTGGCATTCTGTGCCACGCAGTTGTTATCGGCGCCCGCTGCTGCTGCATAGGCGGCACCTGCGGTCGGGTTGGCCCGTATACGGTCGGCGATGTCGCCAACCAGGGTAACCGCGTGGTGGCGCAGCATCGAGGTCCGCCCGGCCTGCATGCTGTGCACGTACAGCCCCGCGATGCCGAGCATGCCCACCGACATGATGACCAGCGCGATCAACACCTCAACGAGCGAAAAACCTTTGGATTTCCTGAGAATAGTCATGTTCATTTCCCTACGGACAGGACTTGCCCATCGCCGTGAGCGCGTCGTTGATCAGCGTGTTGTCGCGGAAAACCGTTGCGCGTCCCAGCGGCGTTGCGACGAACAGTCGCGCCGCCGAGCTGCCGCCGGAGCTCGTGATGACACCGCGCTCATCGCACATGACGATCTGCGAGACGGCGGGGTTGCCCCCGACGTTCGGGCGACCGAGGCCGTTTGACGAGTAGCTGAAGTAGGTCGCGTCGTCGGCAACGGCGATAGTGATACCCTCGGCTACCGGGCCGTGAGCCTGCAACACCGTCTCATTGGCGCCGCTGCGGTTGATATCGCCGTCCTCGTCAACGAAGACGATGAACCCCTGGTCCCAGGTGCCGCCACAGTTGGCCGTGGTCGCCAGCGCGTTGGCGCTGGCACACACCGTGATATTGGTCTTGGCTCGCCCGGATTCGCTGCGTGCGAGGTGGAACGAGGAGTGCAGGTCGTTCGCCGCACTCGTCATGCGGCCGTTCTGGTTGAACGCCAGCATATTGGGTACACCGAAAGTCAGCACCACCCCGACAATCACCATCGTTATCAGCAGTTCATACAACGTGAAGCCGTTTTGGTTTCTTTTGTCCATGGGCGCACTATAGAGGGTCCGGAAAGCGGCGTTTCGAGTACCCGACTAACGGCACCTGAATCCCGACAAACGGTCAATTTGGCCACCCGTTACTTAACTTATTCCGCGCAGGCGTAGGGCGTGCCGTCAGGGCGCTCGAAGGCCACCCTGGGACGCCCGGTGTAGCTGATGACCAGCCCCTTGGCGGGGACGCGATTGCGGCGATCGCAGACGACAAACGTGCCGTTGGTCGCCCGCAGAAACGTAGCTCGCAGCGTGAAGCCGGCCCGATTGGCCTGGATCCTCACGTCGGGGGACACGCGGTGTGTCTGGAGCACGAGTTCGCCGGGATCGACGTAGGGCGGGGAGTCGCGATCGCTGTTTTCGAACAGGATCCAGCCGTGCGACCAGTCGGTTGCCGGGTCGCAGCGCTCGCCGTCCCGGCTGGGGCATAACGAGACGACCTTGCGGCGCATGATCGACTCCTTTCTCGCCAGGTGGACGGCGTGAAAAAGTGCATTTATTTCAACTGCTTGCGTTTGCCTTGCCAGCGTACCGGAGAAGGCCGGCAAGCCGGTCGCCAGCACGATGCCGACCAGTGCGAGGGTCATCAGCAGTTCGTACAGGGTGTACCCCTTGTTGCGCGGCTTCATCCGGACCTCCTTGTCCTGCGGACAGGGTTGCAGAGGAGGGCATGTCTCGACGAGGTCGCTAATTGCGGAATTGGCCGAGAAACAGGGGTTTTCGCCTAGCCAATCGCGACTGAAGTCATGCTATTCTCAGCGGCGCGCACCACGGAAAACCACGGGAAGACAGTATGTTGCGTCCGGAAATAGCCGCGAAACTTGACGAACTGGAAATTTTATCGACCCCGCAACGGCTTGAAATTGCGGAGATATTGCTCGAAAGGCCACAGCACCTGTCGGCCGAGCATATTATCGACCGCTTGCGGGCATCCGGTAGCGGCGTGTCCAAGGCGACCGTCTACAACACGTTGAAGCTGTTCACCGAGCGGGGTCTGGTCCGGGAGTGCGTGGTGGATCCGGAGCGGCGCTTTTATGACTCCACCATCGAACCCCACCACCACTTCTACAATCTCGACACGGGCGAGCTGACGGATATCCCGGCGGAGAGCATTCGTATCGAGGGCCTGCCGCAGTTTCCCGAGAACGGTGAGCTGGACAGCGTCGAGGTCGTGATCAGGTTTCGCCGGGGAAGCGCCGAAAAACCCGTGTGAAACCCTTTTCGTAAGCGGCGGGCACAGCTATACTGCGCGCCGCTTGCCGTGCCGGATTAGCTCAGTTGGTAGAGCACATCATTCGTAATGATGGGGTCAGGTGTTCGAGTCACCTATCCGGCACCATTTTTCCCGGATTCCCGGTCCCGCGATCCAATAATCCTTAGCCTCTGCAGCGCGCCGCCGTTTGCCTGGTCAACGCAATCGCCGCGTGTGTTCGTCCTGATTTCGACCAGGTCGGCGGTATTTCGGCTGGACCGGGTCTTCTCTTCACGCCCGCTGCCGAGATTCTGTGACACCCGTCCACATTGTGGCACCCCTGTTCAGATACCCTTGAATAATTAGTGGGTTAGGCGCCAAACATACCGGGCGCTATATTTTTTACCCATGCGAAGAGATTGATCAGGGCCATGACATTACAGAAGAAGACCGCGATGTCTTTCCTCCTGCTGGTGAGCGTTTTTACCATCGGCTGCTATACGGGCCTGCACCGGATCGTGCATCCGACGTTCGAAGCGCTTGAGCGCGAATCCGTGGCCAGGGACCTCGACCGGGCACGCCAGGCGGTCGAGGCTGAGTTGCGTGCTCTGGATGTGCTCGTCGCCGATTACGCTGTTTGGGACCATGCGTTTGATTTCGTGAACGGCGGAAGGGTCTCATTCGTCGAAGAAAACCTGGACATGACGTATTGGCAGAAAATCGACGTCCACATGATGATGTTTTTCAATAGTCGTGGGGAAATGGTCTGGGGTGGACTGATTGACCCGACCTATTCAAAAGAACTGTCTGTCGAGAACGAGCTGACGCAAGGCATTGCTCCCAACCATCCGCTGCTCGGTGGCGAGCACGGACCGAAAAACGTTCACGGACTCCTGCAGACGCAGTCCCATCCGTTGATGGTCAGTTCACATCCGATCTATCCAAATGTCATCGAAGGCACGCCCGCCGGAACGGTGGTGATAGGAAAGTACCTCGACGACTCACGAATTCAGGCGCTCCGGGACCGCGCCTACGTCGACCTGACCATAGGGCGGGCAACCGACTCCGGCAGTCCTGCGGCATTGCCGACGAGCAATCACTCCGACCGTGAAAACTGGAAATGGACCGCCGGTGTGAACGACTTTGTCGTTACCCAGTACCTTGCCGATGTATTCGGGATGCCCGCTTTGTACCTGACCGTCAGGAAAGAGCGCGAAATGCTGGCGGTCGGGAATACGATGATCGATACCGTGTCCGCTTTGCTCTTGCTATTCACGGTCTTGCCTTTATTGGTGTTCTGGCTGTATCTGCGGCGATCGATCGTAGCTCCGATGGGTTCCCTCACCGAACATGTGCTCCGAATTCGCGAAACCGGCGATTTGAGCGAAAAAATTGACATGCACCGTGCCGATGAGATCGGGCAGCTCGCGAATGAATTTGACTTGCTGACGAGCGAAGTTCAGGCAGCTCAGGAAGACCTTAAGAAAGCGCGTGATGACGCGCTGCACCTGTCGAAGGTCAAGAGCGAGTTTCTTGCACGCATGAGCCACGAGATTCGCACGCCAATGAACGGCGTCCTGGGAATGGTTGAGCTACTGAATAACACGCCGCTTGGGAGTACGCAGAAACGCTACGCGTACACAATTAACGAGTCCGCGGACAGGCTCCTCGATATCATCAATGATGTGCTCGATTTCTCGAAGATCGAAGCCGGCAAACTACAGCTCGAAGAAGCGACCTTTGACCTGAATTCCTTTCTCACCGATGTGGTCGACAGCCTGCGTGTGCTGGCGCAAAAGAAGAACCTCACTTTTGATTGCGTTTATCCCGAAGGAGTCGGCCTGGCAGTTACTGGCGATCCATTCAGACTTCGACAGATACTGACGAACCTGCTCGGCAATGCCATCAAATTCACTGAGTCCGGTGGCGTGACGTTGGAGGTAACGGCTGCCGAGGCGGACGCGATGCGCCAGGATATTCGGTTTGTCGTACGCGACACGGGCATCGGCATCTCGTCGGAGAATCAGGACAACATATTCGATTCGTTTGCGCAGGAGGACGGATCGATGACGCGGCGCTTTGGCGGGACTGGCCTGGGACTCGCAATCAGTAAGGAGCTCGTCGACATGATGGGCGGTGAGCTTGCTGTCGAGAGCGCGCCCGGTCAGGGCTCGACGTTCACGTTTACTGTCAGAATGCGGGCTTGCTCGGAATCAGAGTTTTCTGCGTCGGCGCGATTGCTGCAGAAGAGCGCACTGGAGCGACCGGCTATCGCGTGGGAAGGGCAAATTCTCACGGGCAAGGTTCTGCTTGCGGAAGACAATCCGGTCAATCAGCAAGTCGCGGTTGGATTGCTGCAAGCCATGAATGTGGAGGTGACCGTCGTCGCAAATGGGCGCGAGGCTGTCGCGCTCAGCGGCAGCGGAGAATTCGATGTGATTTTGATGGATTGCCACATGCCGCTCATGGACGGTTATGAGGCGACCCGAGCCATTCGCGAGAGAGAGTCGAGCGAAGGCGCCAAGCCAGTTAATATTATCGCGGTTACAGCGAATGCGCTTTCGGGTGATCGCAATCAATGTATCGCGGCAGGAATGAACGCCTACCTGAGCAAGCCGTTCAGTGGCCAGGAACTGTACGAGTCGCTTGCGAAATACCTGCCCGGATCGGTGGCCGACATGTCAGCTCCGCCAAGCCCGGTCACAGAATCCGGTACGTCGGCTGTGGACCACAGCGTCCTCGTGCAACTCGACGAAATCTCACGCGATGGCAAGGGCGGCCTCGCGAATCGTGTCGTGGAGGCTTTCCTTGGATCGTCGAGTGATCTGATGGCACAGATTCGGGATGCGATCACTGCGCAAGACGGAAGAAACGTTCATACAAGCGCGCATGCCCTGAAGGGTTGCAGCATGAATGTCGGCGCGCGGAACCTTGCTGAACTATGCCGGGCCGTTGAAACAGCCGGCCGCGAGAACGATTTCTCGGCGGTTCATGAACAGTGGCAGCTAATGCGGACGGAGTACGCGGCAGTTGTTGCAGCGCTGACGGCGTGGAGCGGAGTTGTCGCGGCATGAGCGCTTCCGCGAATGAATCAAAGGCGCCCCTGGCGCTCATTATCGACGACGACACGTCGCAATTGATAATAATGGAGGACGTGCTGCTGCACGCCGGATTTCGGGTGTCAACGGCCTGTACCGGATCGGAGGGTTTCGAGAAATTTCGCAATGAGTTTCCTGACATAGTCTTGCTCGATGTTGAAATGCCGGGGATGAGCGGCTTCGAAGTCTGCAGGGCGATGCGCGCGCTGGAGCAGGACCGGCAAGTGCCGATTCTGATGGTGACCGGGCACGACGATAACGAATCCGTGCAGCTGGCCTACGACCTCGGAGCGACCGATTTCATTACCAAGCCGATTTCATGGCCGATTTTGCCACATCGGCTTCAGTATGTTCTGCGTGCGCACAACGCGTCAAAAGATTTGCGTGGATTGATTCAGGCGCTGCCTGATCTCATCTTTGCAGTGAATGCTGACGGTGAATACCAGGAAACGGTCAGTAGTGCGGAAGCCGATCTCTCGCGGAAAGCGCGGGCGCTTGGTGCAGCGTCACAGGTGAATTTCTACCCCTGTGAGGGAGACAGCGAGGCGCGAGCGTGCATTCGCCGGGCGATTGAGTTTGGCAAGCCGCAGGTATACGAGTACACACTGGAAGAATTTGGCGTCGATCTTGAAACGAGGTTCGTAGCCCGTGACGACCAGTCGGTACTGGCGATCATCAGGGATATCACAGAGCGCAAGAAATCAGAGGCGAGAATCTATAAGCTTGCCTATTTCGACGAACTTACGTCCTTACCCAACCGGCAACTCATCGGAGAGCTGCTCGAGAAGTCGATCGACCAGGCCAGGGCGAATCACAAGAAATTCGCGATCCTGTTCATTGATCTCGACAGGTTCAAGCGCATAAACGACTCGCTTGGCCATACTGTTGGTGACGAACTGCTAAAGGGAGTGGCAGCGCGGCTTCTGAAATGTACGCGTTCTACGGATCGTCATGGCAGATCTGATACTGCAGAGGTGGCAGTAACGGAACTCGCTCGATTTGGTGGCGACGAATTCATACTCAAAGTTGGCGATGTGAAGTCTGAAGCCGAAGTATCGTCAGTCGCAGCCAGGGTTATCGAGGCGCTGTCCTCACCATTTGAGTGCCTGGGTCACCACTTTTCCATTACGCCCAGCATAGGGATCGCGATGTTTCCCTCTGACGGCAGTTCGAGTGAAGACCTGATCATGAATGCCGATGCGGCCATGTACCGAGCAAAAGCTGCTGGCCGCAATAACTACAAGTTCTATTCCGAGACGATGCGTACGCGTTCCCTGCACCGACTCGATCTCGAAAACGAGATTAGCGCGGCCATAGACCAACAGCAGTTCAAGCTCCACTATCAGCCAAAGGTGGACGTCGACTCGTGGTCTATCGTTGGCGTCGAAGCGCTGCTGCGGTGGACTCATCCGGAGCGCGGCAAGATCAGTCCCGACATGTTCATTCCGGTCGCAGAGGAAACGGGCTTGATAGTACCGATCGACCGCTGGGTTATACGTGAGTCGTGCCGGCAGATTCGCCGCTGGTCGCAATCGCTCGATACGGTACCCAGCGTATCGGTCAACCTATCGGCACAGCATTTCCATTCCGAATCGATGGCGGCCGACGTCCTCACGATCATTAGGGAAGAGGGGATCGCGGCAAGTCAGCTGGAACTCGAAATCACAGAGAATGTGCTGTTGCACGACATCGATCGCACGGTGAGCACGCTGCGGTTGCTCAAGAAGTCAGGTATTAGAGTCTCGGTAGATGACTTCGGGACCGGGTACTCGTCACTCAGCTATCTGAAACGGCTCCCCATAGACACGCTCAAGATCGATCGCTCGTTCGTAAAGAACCTGCACCACGATGAGGATGACGCGGCAATATGCGCGGCTATTCTTGCAATGGCGAGGCGGCTTAACCTGAGTGTCGTTGCTGAAGGCGTGGAGTTGCAGGAGCAGCTCAATTTCCTGCGCCGCAATGGCTGTGACCTGATTCAGGGATACCTCTACAGCGAAGCTGTTCCTCCCGACGAAATCATCGCGCTTCTTCCCCGTCTTCGGAAAAAGAACCTCATCGCTTAGCCGCGTTGTGGCTCATCCCGGGGCCGAGGTCCGGAAGAAGGTGGCGTCAGGTGGTCGAATCACCTGTCCGGAATCATTTTCTCAAACCAGCCTCGCCTTGAGTTCCTGCCGAAACCGTCGGCTCACGGGGACCCGTGCATCGGTCCGCAGGCGGGCCTCGCCATCACCGGTATCGAATGCGACGATTTCCGCCACCCGGTCGAGATTCACGATGGCACTGCGATGCACGCGCTGGAATCCCAGCGGCAGAAGCCTCTCGTCGATGCGTGTCATCGTCTCTCGCAACGGGTACACACGGTTGCCCACGTGCAGGTTCACGTAGTTGCCGCTCGACTCGATCCAGTCGATTTCGTCGATGCGCACGAGAAACTCGCGCCCCAGTTTCTTGACGAGGAAGCGATCCGGAACCCCGGTCGTTGGAGTCTCGTCCTGCGGCTCATCGAGAAAGCCCGCTTCGCCCTGCAGACGCCGCAGCACGAAACGATAGAGGTAGACGATCACGATAATCAGGAGGTAGGCGCGGAAATCCTTCAAGTACTCATAGCCGAATTCAGTGAGCCAGTGCTCCCAGTGGTAGGTCCCGAGACTGGATGAGGCCGAGAACACGAGGACGCGGCCCCAGTACATAAGGGTCACGTGAGCCAGCGAGAAAGCAACGCTGAACAGCGCGTGCGCGCGCACGGTGCGACGCCAGTTGTTCACGCCGATCGTGTTGCGGTGGTCGAACCACAGGACGAGCGGAAACAGCGCGATCATCGCGACATGGCTGGTCCCTTCGAGGACGACGGGTTCCAGCCAGTCGACCGCAGTGCCGCCGCGCCCCCGCTCGATGACCTCGAGCCCGACGTTTGCCAGGAATCCGACGAGGGCGAAACTCAGCACCATGCCGATTTCCCACCAGCGGCGATTTTCGAGGTAGCGTTGCAGGGTCATGGCGCAATCCTAGCAAGCGGGCGCACCTCGCGGCGACACTTCGTCACTCCAAGGACGCGATTCGTCACAAATGCCGGTCGGTTGAGCACAGGACGGTACAACCATCTCATCAGAAGGCGGAATCTATGCTTGAACTAAGGCATTCAAGGACACCCTGATGAATACCGAACGCCGCCATGATATCGACGCGCTACGCGTCTTCGCCTTCAGCCTGCTGATTCTGTACCACGTGGCCATGTTCTACGTGGCGGACTGGGGCTGGCACGTCAAATCCTCCTACCAGGCTGAGTGGCTGCAGTTTCCCATGACGCTCGTCAACCAGTGGCGCATGTCGCTGCTTTTCATCATCTCCGGGCTCGCCATCAGCTTCGTCTGGCCACGGTACACGCCGGGCCGCTTCGCCCTGAGACGGCTGCTGCGCCTGCTGCTGCCGCTGCTCTTCGGCATGGCGTTGATCGTGGCGCCACAGTGCTACTACGAGGCCCTGGGCAAGGGGCTCATCGAGCCGGGCTACGGCCGCTTCCTGCTGCAGTACCTGACCTTCCAGGACTTCCCGGGTCAGGCCTGGGGCGGCGAAGAGGAGATTGTCTGGACCTGGAACCACCTCTGGTACCTCGCTTACGTGCTGTTCTATTCGCTGCTGCTGATACCGATCGCGATGCTGCTCGACGGACCACTGCGGCGGGTACGCAGCGGCTTCCAGGCCCTGCGGGGGTTCTGGATATATGCTGTCCCGGTTGCCGTGCTCATGGTGTACGGCGCGTTCATTTACCCAAAGTTTCCGTACATCAGCCACGCGCTCCTGGACGACTGGTACGCCCACGCCATGTACGGCACGTTCTTTCTGATGGGTTACATGATTGGTCGTGACGAGGGGTTCTGGAGTGACCTGAGTCGCATGCGCTGGGCGACGCTGGTGGCCGCAGTGATTTTCTTCGCGCTGTTCATGCTGCGTGACGAGTTGATTCCGAGCGATGCGTTTCCGCTCGCCGATCGGGTGAAGTCATTGATTATTTACAGCAACCGCTGGCTCTGGATCCTCGCCGTGTTCGGCTGGGGGCATCGTCTCGTGACCAGGCCGAAACCCTGGCTGAGCTACGCTACCGAGGCCGTCTATCCCTGGTACATCCTGCACCAGACGATCACGGTCGTGCTTGGCGTGCATCTTGCGAAGCTGTCGCTGGGTCCGGTCGTCGAACCGCTGCTGGTCCTGGGCGGGACGATCGCGGGCTGCCTGTTGCTGCACGAGTTCCTGATTCGCCGGACGCCGTTACTGCGACCGCTGTTCGGGCTCGCGGCAAAGGCGCCGTCTACTCGACTCGCTGAAACACAACCTCAAACTTCTCCGAGCCGGTAAAACTGTTGTTCAGCAGCATGACGATCAGGTATTCCGTCGCACGCGCATGGTAGATGCCACCGACATCGACACTGTCGAGGCCCATCGCACGAACCCACTCGGCAACTTGGCGCTTGGCCTCGGCGTTGTCGCCGGCCAGGGGAATGACGGGTGGCGGCGTCGGCGGATCGATCATCAGCTGCCAGTTGATCGTGTTGAAGGCTTTGACCACGAATGCATCGGGGTGCGCTTCCTGCACTATTTCGCCTAATGAACGGTCAGTCCCGTAGGTGAACGTCGGCGGGTCCCCTTCGACAATGAGGGGATTGGTCGGATCGATGATGATCTTGCCTGACAGATCGCCGAGCCCGCTGACGACCGACTCCGTGACCATGCCGGGAACGGCAAGCACGATGACGTCCGCACGGGCGGCGGCCTCCGCCGGCAGTGCCGCGGTGGCGTTCGGGGTCCTGTCGACGAGCGCCCGGGTCTTCTCCGATTCCGGATTCCGGGAGCCGTAAATGACGGTGTGCTCGAGTGCGGCAAACTCGGTGCCGAGGGCCATGCCGACATTCCCTGTCCCTACGACCGCAATAGTCTCTGCCTGCGCGGCACCGACAAAGAGCAACGCAGCCAGGAAGCAGGTGCGCGGCCGCATTACTGGTTGCTCCTGCGAAGCTGGCCGCTGTCCAGGATCATCTCGAAGCCTTGCATGTTTGCCGGAATCACGACGACGCTGCCATCGTTGTCGGCAAAGCGCTGTAAGGCCTTGTTCACTTCGTGCTGCAGGTACTCGGCAGTCAGGCTGCTGTTGATGATCTTGTTGGCCTCGGCGATGCCTTTGGCGCGCTCGATTTCGATCTCGGCGTCCTTCTTGGCGATCTCAACCTGGACCTGCTTGGCTTCCAGTCGCTTCTCGGCTTCTACCGCCTCACGAATGGCGGCCTCGATGCTCGGGTCGGTGTTGAGTGCGCGCACGACCACGCGGGTAATAATGATGTCGCCCGCATCGGATTGCTCCAGCCGCCCCTGGAGCTCCTCGAGTACCGCGGACTGCAAGAGCTCACGCTGCTTGTGCAGCTGCAGGCTGTCGATTTCGGACACCTGCTCGTAAATCGCCGCTCGGGCTTCGCGAACGAGTAGTCCGTACGCTGGCATATAGATGCCATCGGCGCCTCGAACTGCAGCCGCGGCGTACTTGACCATGAGTTCCGACACGCGGTCCTTCGGCACGCGGTAGAACACCGAGACGTCGAGATCCTTGAGCGACAGGTTGTCTGCGGCTTTGGGCGTCAGGTCGTTGATGTCGATCGCGATTTCCTTGGCGCTGAATTCGATCGAAGTCGTCAGGAACGGCATCTTGAAATTCAGGCCCTGCAGTTGTTCTTCATGATTGACCTTACCCAGTGTCCGCTCCACGGCGACATTGCCGGATTCGACGGTATAAGCGCTCATGAAGCCGATAACGCCCACCAGGACTGCGGCAGCGATGATCTTGATTTGCATGGTGTTCCTCAACTCGATGTTGCGAAGGGTTCCGCCCGTCAGGCGCGCCAGGTCTCTTTTGAATCTGCTTGCCATATCGCGGCATAGGATAAGGCAGGCAGGGGGTCCTGTCACGACTCGATCGAGGCTGCACGCACGGTCGGCGAATGAGGCGTACAATATTCGGGGTAGGCGGTTCGGAACGGTCGTTATGAAGAACCCATTGTCGTTCATATCTCGTTTTTCTACGGAGTTGCTGCGCCGCAAGGTTTACCCCGTTATCGTCGCCTACGCTGTCATCGCCTGGGTGCTGTTACAGATTGGCGAGGTGACCTTCGAGCCACTTGGTCTCCCGGAATGGGCGATGAGAGCATTGGTTGTCGTCGCCATTATCGGGTTCCCGGTCGCCGCGCTCTTCGCCTGGATGTTCGATATTGCACCGTCCGGTATTCGACGTGAGATTCCGGCAGAGGTCGCCGCAAAAGACGACGCCGTTCCCTCCGTCGCCGTGCTGCCGTTTGCCGATATGAGCCCCGACCACGACCAGGCATATTTCTGCGAAGGCGTCGCGGAGGAGATTCTCAATGCGCTGACGCAAATCGAAGCGCTTCACGTGGTATCGCGGACTTCGTCCTTTCGCTACGCCCAATCGAGTGAAGACCTGCAGTCCATAGGCAGGAAACTGGCTGCCAGCGCCATTCTCGAGGGCAGTGTTCGCAAAGACGGGGATAATCTCAGGATCACCGCGCAACTGGTTAACGTTGCCGATGGCTTCCATCTCTGGTCGAAAACATTCGACCGCAAGCTGGAGGATGTTTTCGCGATTCAGGATGAGATCGCGACCTGCATTGGCGAGTCGTTGCTCGACACGCTCATGCCGGTTACGACAACGGCGTGCTGTGATGTGGTCGCCTACGATTTCTATTTGCGAGGGCGTCATTTTCTGAACCGTTTCCGGAAGGTGGATCTTGAACATGCCCGGCAATTGTTTGGACAGTCTATTGAGCGGGATCCGGACTTTGCGGCGGCATGGGCGGGCTATGCTGACAGCTATTCTCTGGCCGTGATGTACGCCGATACCAAGCCGGCGTTTCGCGACATGGCTCGGCAGGCCAGCGAACGGGCGCTGGAATTGGACCCCAACTCGGCGGAAGCGCATGCATCTGCCGGGCTTGCGCATCTCGTGCGCGAGGATTTCGAGGATGCAGAGCGCGAATTAAGGAGATCGATCGAGCTCAACCCCGCGCATTATGAGGCGTACTATTACTTCGCCCGCACGCGATTTCACCAGGGCGATATGGACGCTGCAGCCGACCTGTTTGCGAAAGCGGCAGAAGTGAATCCCGACGACTACCAGTCACGACTGCTCAGGGTCCAGATTCTGCGCGGTGAGGGCAAGCTCGAGCAGGCGAAGAAAGAAGCCCGCGCGGCCGTTGAGGTCGTGGAGCGGCAGCTCGAGTGGCATCCCGATGATATCCGGGCGCTCCACCTGGGTGCGGGCTCATTGATCCTTCTTGGTCAAACCGCCCGCGCCGAGCGATGGTTGCAACGGGCTTTGCAGGTCGATCCACACGATCCCATCGTGCTGTACAACGTCGCCTGCAACTACGCGACAATGAACAAACTGGAGCAGGCCCTGGATTTCCTCGAGCAAGCCGTTTTGAACGGCGCCGCGAGCCTCGATTGGATGATGCACGACAAGGATCTTGTTTCGCTGCACGGCCATCCACGCTACGAGGCCCTGCTGGCAAAGGCTGCGCGCTGATGCCGCGAAACGAGACAGAAAAACCTTCCTTTCTCAGCGGTTTCTGTTACAGTCCGCCCCGTCCTGGCGCACCTCGGTCTGCGCCATTCACTCCAACGCCGCAATTCGGCGCGCTTGGAGTCACTTTATAAATTCCAGCCTGGACCGGACCGCAAGCCGCTTGCGAATGCATTTCGGCACGTCGGATCAGGCGACCTGGAGACAATCCAATGTTATTCAACGAACTCGGCCTTTCGGCCGACTTGCTGCGTGCTGTCGCGGATCAGGGCTATGAAACGCCCACGCCCATCCAGCGCGAAGCCATTCCTCATATTCTCGAAGGCCACGATATTCTCGCCGGCGCGCAAACGGGCACCGGCAAGACGGCAGGCTTTACGCTGCCCATGCTGCAGATCCTCGGGGATCCCCCGTCCGGCCCACGGCGCGTACGTGCCCTGATCCTGACGCCGACGCGCGAACTTGCTGCGCAGGTGCACGAAAGCGTGCATACCTACGGCAAGTATCGCCCGGTGCGCGCCATGGAAATCTACGGCGGCGTGAGCGCACGACCGCAGATCACCAAGATCAATCGCGGCGTCGATGTAGTCATTGCCACGCCCGGACGGCTGCTCGACCATGTCCGCCAGAAAAACATCGATCTGTCGTTCGTCGAGATGCTCGTTCTCGATGAAGCGGACCGCATGCTCGACATGGGCTTCATCCGTGACATCAAGGAGATCATCAGGCATCTGCCGAAGAAGCGGCAGAACATGCTGTTCTCGGCAACCTTTTCGAAAGAGATTCGTGAGCTGGCAAACAACCTGCTCGACAGCCCGGCCGAGATACAGGTTGCCGCGCGCAACACCACGGCCGATCGTGTTGAGCAACTCGTCTACCCGGTCGACAAGGACCGCAAGCGTGAACTGCTCTCCGAGATGATCGGTCGCGGCAACTGGCAGCAGGTTCTCGTGTTCACGCGCACCAAGCACGGTGCAAACCGCCTGGCGAAGCAACTCAACCAGGACGGCATTACGGCCGACGCCATTCATGGCAACAAGGGCCAGGGAGCGCGCGCAAAAGCGCTGCGTGACTTCAAGGCCGGCAAGGTCCGCGTCCTCGTGGCGACGGACATTGCCGCTCGCGGCCTGGATATCGAGAAGCTACCGCATGTCGTGAACTTCGAGTTGCCGCATGTTCCCGAGGACTACGTGCATCGCATTGGGCGCACGGCACGCGCGGGGCAGGACGGCACGGCCCTGTCGCTGGTCTGCGTCGATGAGAACAAGCTCCTCAAGGAAATCGAGGCGCTGCTCAAACGGGATATCAGGAAGGAATTCGTACCCGGCTACGACGTCGATAAACGTATCAAGCCGGAACCCATTCAGAACGGCAGGCAGCGTCGCCAGGGCGGGCCGCGCCCGGCCGGTGGCAAGCCGTCGGGTCGCAAGAAAGTGGGCCAACCGGGCGGGAAAGGCCGGCCGGGCAAGAGCGCCCGCGCCGGTCAGCGGAAACGCTTCTCGCGCTCGACACGTACCAGCGCATCCTGAGTGTGCGCTGCATCCTTGCGGATCTCACGCAGGAACAGCAGGCCGAACAGGTAACCGCCGATACCGCCCATCACGTGGGCGAGCACGTTGACCGAGCCATAGTCGTCCCGGGTAAGCAGGGTGAAGATGTCGCCACCGAGGTACCAGGCAGTGAGCACCCAGGCCGGGACCGCGACTGAACCGAAGATAATGATGAAAAAGTAGTAGCACTTGATCTTGCCGCGCGGCAACAGGTACGCGAACAGGCCCATCATGCCCATCACCACGCCGGAGAGACCCAGCGTGTAGTAATGCTGGTCCGTGGCTGCGGCGGCCATGGAGCCGGTCAGCCCGATAAACCATGAGTCGACGAGCACGAAGGCGACATACCAGATCGGGCCAATCAGTACCTCGACAGTTGCGGCGAACGCGAAGAAGAACACCAGGTTGAAGATGATGTGGCCCCAGTCGCCGTGCGCGAAGCTCGAGGTGAGCATCGTGACCGGGTTCCAGGAACCTGTGTAGTATGCGAGTCCCTCGTCCGGGTCCGGTGGCACCAGCATGTTGAAGCGCCGCGTTTCCTCCTCCAGCATCTGGCGCACGTATTCCCGCGAATCCTCAACATTGAAGCCCGTGAGCGGCCGGATTTTCGACGCCATCTCGGCGATGACCTCGCTCTCTTCCCGGGCCGGGTCGTTGGCGATCGTGTACATGATGTCGCCGCAGGTATCCATGTCTTGCGCAGCCGCGATGCGTTCGAACACGATCTGCTCGATGTGCGAACGGCCCGCATTGCAGAAACGTTCGATCGCCATGCCGAAGTCCTTCCAGTCGCTTTGCTGCTTGATGAAGACACCGATGCATACAAGACAAATGATGAGTGTCAGTATTGGGAAGCGGGGCAAGTGAAAATCGGCTTTGACAGGCAGGAACATCAAATAAGGCTATCACGGGATTTGAAAAAGGGCTTGTTATATTAGTAATAGTTAATATATACTTGAGCAAATCCTAATATAGTAGCGGTTATGAACATGATTCGATTGACCACACTCCTGGCGACACTGGCGGTCGCCGCGCCCGGCCTGGCAGCAGTGCCTTTTGAAACGGCGACGGTCGGCTTTGTCGACGCCGCACGCGAGCGAATCTGGGATGGCCGTGTCGAGGCCGTCAACCAGGCGACGGTATCCGCCCAGACCTCGGGCCGGATTGCCGAGCTGCCGTTCGACGTCAACGACTATGTCGATGCCGGCGATATCGTGATGCGTTTTACCGATACCGAGCAGAAGGCCGCATTATCTCGTGCCGAGGCGACCCTGCAGGAGGCGCGTGCGCGGCTCGCGGAAGCGCGGCAGGAGTTCGAACGCTTCTCGAAAATGATCGAGAACAACAGCATTTCCAGGTCGCAGTTCGATCAGGCGAGAGCGAACCGCGACGCCGCGGAAGCGAGACTGAATGCGGCGATTTCCGGCGTCGAGACGGCAAAGGAACAACTCGAATACACGGTCGTGCGCGCGCCTTACGCAGGTATCGTGTCCAGGCGTCACGTCCAACTTGGCGAGGTCGTTTCCCCGGGCCAGCCGTTGATCTCGGGTTTGTCGCTGCACCAGCTGCGTGTCAACGTCGACGTGCCGCAGAGCATGTTTCACGCGATCCGGACGATCGGCAAGGCCTATGCCTACGTCGAGGACGAACGCATCGAGGCGGCAAGTCTCACGTTTTTTCCGGTGGCCGATGCGGGGTCAAACACGTTCCGCGTCCGCGTAAACCTGCCAGACGGTGCGGCAACCCTGTACCCGGGTATGTTCATCAAGGTTGGTTTCGTCGTCGGTGAGACGAAGCGACTGCTCGTTCCTGTCGACGCCGTCGTACGGCGCAGTGAGCTCAGC
>JAOUNK010000250.1 GCA_029881015.1 Gammaproteobacteria bacterium
GGCAGGAAGCGCTCGGCCTCTACCCGTACCGCATGCGGCCCCGGCTCCAACTCGATGGGGCCGAATGGTGCCTTGCCCACCTGTCCCTCATCCACCGTCACAACGGCATCGACAGCGGGGTCGACCACCACCAGCAACCGCCCCGGTTTCTTGCGCATGCGCAGGTTGACCGTCATCGACTGCTCATCCGCGACGACAAAACTTTGCTCGACGTCGTAGTAACCCTGCTTTTGTACGCCGACGGTGTAGTTACCCTTGCGCAGGAGAACGCGATCGCCGATTGGCAACCGGAACCAGCCGCCATCGATCGTGAATCCATCCGGTTCGGCCGGCTCGATCTCGAATTGCACCGACTTGGCACTGAACAACAGGTAGGACGACAGCAGGAGAACGGCAAGTCCGACGCCGACAATGATCTTGAGCGGGCTCGTGCGATGCTGCTCGATGCGGGCCGCGGTTTCGACCGCACGCTTAAAAGCCGTCGGCGCTATCGCCTCGTCATCGGGCACTTCGTCCGCGTCCGCCATTTCCGGCGGGCGGGTGACGTAAGCACTGTCTTCGAGACGCACATCCAGCGACAATTCCCCACCCTGCGTCGCAACGCGAATACGGCTGCCATAGAACCTGAGTTCGTCACCGTCTTGCAGCTTGCGGCTGGTTTCGAGTATCTCGCCGTTGATCGTCAGGGCCTCGCTGCGACCGACGGGCTGCACGAACGGGATACCGTCGAGCAGGTCGAGCAATGCGACCGGCCCGCCGCCCGGGCCGGGCAGTCGTAATTCGCAATCGCCACTCGTGCCGACGCGCAGCGGCAACGCGTGGGCGTCGACCCGACGCTCACCCTCCACATCCCTGACAATCAAATGATCGAAACTCAAATCGGCTCCATGCAGACCACCTCGATGGGTGTCATCTCGATTTCCGGCGCGACGCGAAATTCGACACGCACATCACGAAACCCCGGGCGTATCCCGATAGCGACGTAGGTCCCTGGCCGCAAGTCAAGCCGGGTGCCCTCGAAACTGCCCAGCACCCCGACCTTGTAAATAGAGACCGCCGTCATGTTATCCGAAACGAGCTCGACCGTAACGGGTGTCGACGCGCGCTTGAGGAGCCGTGAAAGCTCGTCACGCTGCCCGGCCAGCCGCGGCCCGATGTCGGGCATTACTGTCACGTCGACGACCAGCGTCGTTGCCCGCTTCATGACCGCTGTCGCCGACAGGCGATCCGGGTCCCTGATGTACTCATCGAATTGCGCGTGCAATGCGCTCATCCGGCGCGCCTTGGCGAGTCCGTCCTTGGCAAAGGCCAGGTTGTCGTCGACCTTGAGTATCTCCTCGTAGGTCGTTGCGGCGGCATCCCAATGCTCGGACGCCTCAAGCGCCAGGGCTTCCTGTTCCAGCGTATTGATCGTGTCGAGGCGCAGCCCCTGGTCAACCTGCAGCAGGCCGTCGGCCGGCTCTTTCGAACCGGGTATCAATTGCTCGGCCATGCGAAACGCCGCCCGCGCCGCAAGGTAGTCGCCGACCGCCAACGCTTCAAGCCCCTCGCTCATGCGTGCATCGAACTGCATCTTGACCTTCGTCGCACGCACACGCTCGAGTCCTTCGGTCGCGGGCGCCCAGTTCGGATCCAGGGTGGCCGCCCGTGCAAAGCTCGTCTCCGCCGCATCGAGCTCCAGCTCTTCTTCGTATGCAAGCCCCTGCTCGACGAGCTGCTGGACCGTCTCGAGGTTCCGCGCTCGTTCGAAACCGGCCCGCGCTTCGGGATGGTTCGGGGTGATCGCGACGGCCAGCTCATAGAGTCGCAAGGCTTCCGTCCGGTCCCCTGCATCGAAAGCGGCCCTGGCACCGGTCAGCGCCTTGTCGAACTCGGCTTCGATCTGGTCGAACAGGGGTTCGAGAACCGAAAGCGCATCCAGGTAGTGAATCTCGGCAGCCGCCCAATTGCGTTTCAGAAACGCGGCGTCGCCTTGGGCATAGAGTTCCTTGGCGCGGCGGTACGGCACCTGCGCCCAGCGTTGTACGCTGCGCTTCTCGAGGGTTTCGAAATCGGACAGCAGCTCGCCGAGAATCATCTCCACGTTGAAACGCAACTTGCCGTCATCGTCGAGACCGCTGAAATCCGCATCGTTCTCGTTGAACTCAATCGTCTCGCCATCCAGCGCAACGTTCTCGGGTCTGTAGTCCCGCGTTACCCGGTCAATGGGAGGCTCGTCGCGGGTCGCGGGCGTATCGGCTTCGACCCGCGAATCGCCGGGCGTTTCGACGGACGGTGGAACGGCAGATTCCTGCACGCTGCGTTGCGAGTCTTCAACCGCGTCGGGCAGCAGGAACACGACCCCCAGCAAGACACCAAGCATCGCCGCGAGGGCGATCAACAGGGTACGCGCACTGATGCCGGCACCGCTGCCAGCCGCGTCGCTCCCGGCTGCGAGCTCCGCCGTCTTGCGCGGCGGCCGCACCGCGGCAACGGTCTCGACGCGTTCGTCCCCGAGCACCGGGCGCGCGGTGATCCGGGATCGCGCGGGGCCGGGAGCGAATCCTGCCTCGCGCAGGACCCTGCAAACCTCCCCGGCGCCGGGCCTGCGGCCGGCGTCCTTGTCGTGCATGCGCGCCACGAGGTCCTGGATGGCCCCGGGTATTGCCTCGCCACTCGCCGCCTGCAGTGGCGCGGGATCGACCGTGGGAGGTGGCCATGGCGGCCCGCCCGATACCAGCTCGTAGAGAAGGGTTCCGAGCGCGAAGATGTCATCGGCCGGTTGCGCTGCTTCCCCGGCAAGGGACTGCGGACTCGCGGCGATGAGCGAGCCGCCGGCGGCCGCCGCACCGGCACTGGCCGCGACCCCGAAGTCGCTCAAGTAAGGCACGCCGTTGTGGTCGAGAAGAACGTTCGACGCCTTGACGTCCCGATGCACGATGTCCTTGGCATGCGCATAGCGCAGCGCATCGGCAACCAGGCCCAACGGCGGCAGGATTTCGTCCAGGGATAGCCCGGTGAGCACACCGAGATCGCCACCCGCCACGTATTGCAGGCTGTAGAAGGCGATGCCCTGGTCTTCGTGAAATTCGAACACGCGCACGATGTGTGCATGCATGAGCCGCAGGTTGGTCTGCCACTCCTCCCTGAGCCGCTTCCCGGCAGCCCCCTGCGCCACGATCTTGAGCGCAACCGACGCGCGCGTCAGGCGATCACGGGCGAGCCAGGTCTCGGCTTCCCCGCCCTTGCCGAGCGGTCGCTCCAGCGTATACCTCTCGGCTAACTGGGTCCCTTTCCTGAGTTCGAGCATCGTGCGCCGCTTGTGTCTCTCTAGTTCGCGGGCGCGAGTTCAGCCGCGCGTACCGGGGCGCCAACGTCGACCGTCTGCGCAAAGCCGGTTTCGGCCTGGTAGATTTCCTTGAGCAGGCGACGCCAACCCTCGTACTGCGCCTCAGCGGTGCCGGTCAGGCGGCGCTCCTGGCCCTCGACGCTGACGACCATGGGGGCGGCCTGTCCGCCAAACGACTCGGAAAGCTCGCCGATCGCCGCGATATGCGCTTCCGCGTCGCCGCTACGCTGGATACCTTCGATGATGCGATTGAGGCCCTCCGAGATACCCATGTACTGCAGGCTTCGATTCACGCGCCGCTGGCGGCTGCTGCTCGAGTTATTCGTATCCACGGCCAGTGAGCCGGCCAGTACCACAACACCGACCAGTGCCTGCATGCGCGCCGAACGCTTGACCTGCCGGTACGCAATCAACTCCTGGCGTGAGACCTTGCGCCAGTTCCGGTAGGGGATCGCGATTCCGTAGTAGAAGTTCGCGTAATGCTCATTCAGCGTATCGACGACGAGCCGGTCGCGTTCGCGAATCTGGCGCAGCCGGGCCACGGTTGGGTCGTTCTCAGCCGGCAATCTTTGAATGGAGACGATGCCCTCATCGTCCACGGCAAGGTGCTGCCCGTAGGCGAGTGGTGACATGTCCGCAAAGAATTTCAGCTCGGAGATCTGGCGCGTCTGCTCGAGCGCTTTCGGCGGCAGTTGCGAGGCGAAATGCTGCAGATCGTTCGCAATGTCGTTGAAGATCTTCTGGTAGGGATCGAGCCGCCTGTCACGCCGATCCGAGTACGAGGTAATACCTGTCTGCGTCTCGTAGGTCTTGCTAAACCAATGGCGCCCCGCGGCATCGTCGACGGAGATCTCCAGCGTGACGAACTCGCCATCGGATTTCTCGATATCACCGCTGATAACAATATCGGTAAATGCCTGTCGCGAGGGAATAACGCGAACCGCCCCCCAGTGACCGGTTCCCTGCAGGGTCGTCTTCAGGTGGTAGGCAAGATACTTGGTTTCGGCAAGCCGGATCTCTTCGTAAACGCCGCTTTCCCGGGGATTGTTGTCTTCATCCAGGCCAGGGTCGAACTCGACAATGCCGATATCGAGGAGGCGTGACTCTTCGACCGGCGACTGCGCGACCACGAGCTCCGTCTCTTCGGCGACGATGACTTCATTGACAGTGCAGCCGGTGCCCAGCAAGCACAGCGCGACGAGTAGCAGCGAAATTCTCAGCATTGTGCGCGATCGGTCTCCCTACATTCCCTTGTACTTACGGTATTCTTCCCAGAGACGTTCGCGCAACTCGGGGTCCTCTTCGGCCAGCGCCGCTTCACGCAACTGCTTGGCAACGATATCGTCGTCGATCAGAACTTCGATGTCGTCTGGTGTGCGTTTCGCGATCTCCTGGGCATCCAGTCCGTCCAGCGGCCCGCCGCCGACTTCGCCGGCCCCGTCACCGCCGGCACCACTACCGCCGCCGCTGCTGCCGCCAGCACTCGACATGGCGCCAGCCGCCTGTTCGCCGAGGCTGATGGAACCACCCCGGTTGCCGCCCGTGCCCGTATCGAATCCTTCCGTGTTCCGCGATGCAGACGAAATCTCTCGCTGCTCCTGGCCCAGGGACTCATCGAAATCACCCAGCGACTTGTCCAGTTCCTCACCCAGTTGTTCGGCCTTTTCCGCATCACCATCACCGGGGAACTGTCCGACACCGCCGGCGCCGCCACCGGAATCACCGTTGTCGCAGCCCATACCACCGCCGATACCGCCACCGGAGATACCGCCGTCATTGCAGTCCTGGCCTGCTGTACCCGCACCGCCGGCGCCGCCACCGGTGCTCACGCCCTCCATGTCCTGGCCGCCCATCGAGCCGCCCGCGGCACCGCCCG
>JAOUNK010000251.1 GCA_029881015.1 Gammaproteobacteria bacterium
AATGAACAAGCTGCGATTGTCCGTGGAGGCAAGAATGTTCTTCGTCCAGTGGTGATTCATGCCCGACGGTAGCCTGACGATGGTCTCTGGTGACTCCGTCAGAGCCGTCTGTCCTTGCTGGTAGGGAAATCTCAGCAACGCGTCGGCGTTCGCGATGTACAGGTGATCGCCGATAAGGGCCATACCGAAGGGCGAATGGAGTCCCGCTGCAAACACGTGCGATTCATCGGCTGCACCGTCCCCGTCGGTGTCACGATGCAGCGTTATGCGATCTGCACTGGGCGTTCTCGCACCGCTGAAATTCAATACCAGGGCCGCTGCGAATTTCTTGAACTCGCTGCACAGGCCGGAACCCTCAGGGGCATTACTCTCGGCAACCAGCACATCGCCATTCGGCAGGACATACAGCCAGCGCGGATGATCCAGTCCGCCGACGAATGCATTGATTTCCAGGTCGCCGGCCGGCGTCGGTATTTCGCCGGCGGGCCAGCCGACGGCTTTGGCCGGCCGCACTATCGGCACGAGGGTCTTGAGAGGTTCCACCAGTTGCGGTGAGGGACCGTAGTCTGCCTGCTCATCAAGAACGGTTGGCGCCGGAAACAGGAACTGCCAGGTCACGACAGCGATGACTGCTAGCAAGACGCCACTCAGTACCAATAGAATCTTTCGACGCATAGAAAGCTGAAACCTCTGGTGCCGGGCTTGCGAGGCCGACTACTCGGCCACCCAGCCGCCGTCCTGCCATGTGTACCGGTTGCCATTCGTCATCTCGATGGGTGCACCGATCGCAAACATGAAATCCTCGACCGAGGCGATCGTGTTGTTGTCGCCGGCCGTGTAGGCAACCCTGACTGCGCCACCAATCACCGCCATCATTTCCGAACCCGCATGCACGATGATGCCGGTCTGCGGCTGCCGTGCGCGGGGCGTGAATTCCTGACCGCCTATCATCGCGATCACGTTCGCACTTTCGTCACCGTCCAGGAATGCCCGGAGCTTGCCTGCCATGTCCGCCAGGTCCGCTTCCTGCACTGCGGCCCGCCGTTCCTCGAGCCTCGCTGCAGCCGCATCGAGCTGAGGTGCGCCCGGGTGAGATTCGATGAACTGCTCCAACGCCTCGATCGTGCCTGCGCCGTCCGCAGCCTGCCACTCGAGTTCCGTGATCGCCGATCGGGCTGCGGTCGCGTGCGGTGTATCCGGAAACGATGCAAGGTGAGTTTCGTAAGCGGCAATCGAATTCTCCTCGGCTGTTGCTTTCCAGTCGCTCTCAACCTTTGAGCAACCGGTAAGTGCTAATACGGCGAGAGCGAGTACCAATCCAATATATCTAAGCATTGACGTACCTCCTGGAACAGCAGTGCGCTGGTTCCACTCATTCTAGTCCTAAATTGGCCTGCACGCTGTTGCGTCAACGCGGCGTCGTTACGAAGATGGGCCTCGCGTTTGCATCGCTGCGGGTGCACGCCTGCTCTCAAGGGGATAAGATCGCGCACAGCGCAGGCACCGGTGTACCAGGAAATCCAGGCAGATCATGTTCCCTATTCGCGACGAAAATCCCCAGTTGATGGTCCCTTACGTGACCTATGCCCTCATCGGCATCAACGTACTTTGCTGGGTCTTTCTGCAGGGATTCGGCAGCGATCCGGAACTGATGCGATCGATCTGCCAGTTCGGCCTTATCCCCGCCGATGTTTTCGGCAGCATTGATCTCGCTGAGACCAGGCAACAACTGGTGTGCCCCGTCGGCGGCCAGGGACGGTGGGCCACTGTCTTGAGTTCGATGTTCATGCACGGTGGCTGGATGCATATCATCGGAAACATGTGGTTCCTGTGGATCTTCGGTGACAACGTCGAAGACGCAATGGGTCGCGTACGATTTGCGATCTTTTACCTGTTGTGTGGCCTCGCAGCGGCCGGCGCGCAGATGCTCGCGAACCCCTCGTCTCCCGTGCCCATGGTTGGCGCTTCCGGCGCCATCGGCGGTGTCATGGGTGCGTACGTCATCCTGTACCCGCGCGTTCACGTGCACTTGTTCGTGTTTCTCGGCTTTTACGCCTCGACGGTCGCCGTCCCCGCGATGCTCATGCTGGGCTACTGGATGGCTGTGCAAGTCTTTGGCGGATTCAGCAGCATCGGCGCCACCGGCGGCGGCGTCGCTTTCTGGGCACATATCGGTGGCTTTGCCGCGGGCGCCATTCTCGTGTGGCTGTTCAAGAACGATCGGCTTCTCGACGCCCACCCCTACCATGGCTGGCGTCAGAAGCGACATTCATCGCGTGCCTGGCACCGCATCGACAACAGGCGCCGCTGAGACCCGGCTTGTCCAGCGCCGGGCGCTGTCCTGCTATTCTCTGACTTCGTTGCCGGCGAAGCCGCGCTGTTGGTACACAACGCGCCCATCGGCGGTATCCAGCGTTGCGACGGAAGGGACGTCTTCCCTGCATCTAAATTTATCCGATAGCTCCACGCGAAAATCGGGGCCGGAGTCGATGTCGATATCCGACATCTCGAATACGTCGAGGTATTCCCTGACTTCCCGTCTCGCATTGGCCATGCATTCATTGGGATCGGCCTGGTTGTGGCAATCAGAAAAGGCGTCCAGACCAACTGTGCGGTGCAAGAGCAACTTACCGTTCCTTATCGAGACGCCGGTTACAGCGCCCAGGTCGCCATCATCAATCGCATCCGCCGGCAGACTACCGGAGATTCGCCGCTCCTCCTCGTCCCTGTCACCCGCCACGGGCCATTGAAAAACTGTATCGCCTGTAGTGGTCGAAAGTACAACAGTTCGCCACGCATGAAGCACGATCCAGTTGCCGTCGTCCGACAATGACACCCGACCGTAGAACTCATCCAACGCCAGTTCGCGAGTCCAGCCCTTCTCGTCTGAAGCCAATGCTTCGGGAACAAGTTGAGCTCGGCTAACCAGGTACCGGCTGACGCCGACTCGGCGCACCAATACAACGCTATCGGGAGACAGGAAGGTCGTAGCCACGTGATTGGGCGAACTCGGAGGCGTAATCGTCGTCACCCGATCTGAGGAAGAAGAGAAGAAGTATCGCTCGCCGGGAGTGGCGGGGTCACTCGGTGCGACCATTACCGCCTCATTCGTCGGCAGGTACGAGGCGTGGTAGGCAAGCTCATCGTTGTTTGCCGCCCACATGAACCCGAGATCGAAATGATTTTCTGTGCCGGTATCGATGTTTCGCACAATCATTCGCGAGTTACCCGCCGCAGTAGGTTCCACTACATAGAAAGACGAGCCATCCCCCGCCAGTCCAAATTCGAATGCCTTGTCGCTCTCGAACAGAACTTCATTGTTGTGCGTAACAACGATGGGTTCTGCGGCACCTGGATCGCGGAACTCTTTTGAGTTCTTCCGGGTATCACCAACGCCAAGCAGGATACTCCCGTCAGAACGCCGCACCACGTTAACCGAGTTTGGTCTGAAATTGACATCTCTTGCCAGAAGGGTGCCGTCCCCGTCGACCACGGTCACCAGTGATGTCGTTCGATCGGAAGTTACCACCGCCGCCAGTCGGTCTTGCTGGTTATCGCTTCCCTCGATGAGCTGACAGTCGATCGCCTGGCGGCTCAGGTCCTCCTCCAGGAGCTGATCGCTCTCGCTCGCCAGGTCTGTGCCGGATTCGTTCTGGGCAACACGTGCGGAAGCCGCGTCACCCGACTTGTCGAGATCCCGTCGAGCAGTGTTGCCACTGCTCCAGGACCAGGCAAGATAACCCGCAATCGCCAGTAGTACGGAACCGGCAATGAGCCGCACGCTCGTCTTCATGCGCGTATCGCCGCCGCTTGCGTTAGCGCGTCGACTGCAGCGCTATGGACCGCAATTACTATGAACTTGCTGAGGATCATGGAAGTTGCTCAGATCTGATGCGCTTCCGTTTCCGTGGTTGCTCGATTGCCAAAGAGAATAATGAAGATGCGGGCCTGTGGAGTCACCGGTATTGTTTGACGTGCCGACTAGCTGGCCAACCGTAACAACCTGGCCCGGCGTCACGTTAACAGTTTCCATGTGCAGATACACACCTTGCGTCCCGTCAGCATAATTGATGCGCACGAAGTTGCCGTTGCCGGAGCCGGTGTTGACCGCGTATTGTCCATACGAATCTGCGACAACGCCGTTCTGGGCCGCACGTACGCCAGTACCGGTCGAAACCCCGATATCTATACCGTTGTGATTGCTCTGGGTGCCCGTTATCGGGTGGGTCCGCGGGCCAAACGGGCTCGTCACTGGCGCACTCGTATCGAAGGTCAGGTCGTTCCAGCAGTCGGTCACATCGTCGCCGTCCTGGTCGACAGCGCTGATACCGCCGCCGCCACCGCCGCCGCCTGTCTGGAAGCCCAGTCCTGACGGCAAAACGGTCGTCGTGCAATAGCTGAAAGTATCGACGACAACGCTGGTGGTATAGCAGTTATTGTCAACGTTGTTGCAGATCAGGTATGTGTCCACGATATTGCCGAATTCGCAGTCGGTAACCGTGCCGGGCAGCTGCGCAGATGCGGTCGCACCGCAGGAAAGCAGCAAGCCGCCGCGCAGCAGAAATAAAAGAGATTTTCGAAGTCCCATAGCTCGTCCCCTTCCGTCGTATTGCACTCAGCCGTCGTTTTATTGTTCTGGAAAACTGCCCTACTTTGACTGGGTTTGTCAAATATGGTCCAAATAGCACACCGGTAAAAGAATCGCGCCCGGTCAGGCATTCCGCCTCCCAACCCGCCTCCGGCGGGTAATCGCGCAGCCCTTCAGCCTCCTTTCAGCTTTGCTATTGCCTAATGGCGTTTCCCCAACTTCGTATGGGCAACTGGAAGGAGTATTTCATGGACTCAAGACACAAATGGCTGGGTAGCCTGGCCGTACTCACATTGCTGGCCACCGGCACAGCCGCGGCCGACGGCGGGCCGTATCTCGGTGCCAGCATCGGCGCCACGACCATCGACGAGAACTTCGATGGTGTGCGTCTCGACACCAACTCTACGGCGTACCGCTTCGTCGGCGGCGTTCAGTTCGGAGACCTCCTCGGCCTGGAAGTGGGTTACCAGGACTTCGGCGACCTGGACGAGACCGTGGTCATCGGGCCGATCTCGTCGCTGACGCGCCTGTCAGCCGAGGGCTGGACGTTTGGCGGTACCCTGGGACTGCCGATCACCGATCAGTTTTCATTGTTCGGCCGTGCCGGCGGGT
>JAOUNK010000252.1 GCA_029881015.1 Gammaproteobacteria bacterium
CGATCTTCCCCGAACGACCCCGTTCTTGTCGGTCACCTGTCAGTTTTGGTCACAATTTCATGTCCCGTTCTGAGACATCCTACGCTGATATTCAGCCTACCACGCGCTCAGGATCGGCTAGAAGAGTCGCCGGGAATGCGGAATGCCTCGCCGCGACGTCCTACACCTGGTTGCCGAATGCAATTCGCCAGCGCTCACATGGATCGTCGAACTTCATTACGAAAATTGGCGCGCCCGAGGGGTTGGGCCTTCGGCCTGTCCTCGCGTCGCTCGTCGGAGCGAACTCCCGACCGCCTGGTTCGTAGTTGGCTCACCAGATCGTAAGTCACAATCCCCCGGCAAAGCCGGGGGGCCTCCCTTTTTCACTAGCTGGTCCGACAAGATTCCGGTCGCTTCAGTACTCATAAGGTACAGAGCCGATCGAATAATTTGCCATTTTCCAACCATGCTAGATTCGAAAGCGTTTAGGTTAACCCGTAAATTGTCGAGGGGGTGCATGACGATGAAGATCTTTTACAAAGCAATATTTGTGACCGGTGCAGCATTGCTTACCGCCAATGCCTTTGCCGCACAGCTTGAGGAAATTGTCGTCACGGCGCAAAAGCGTGAGCAATCCTTGCAGGATGTACCGCTGTCGGTTTCCGCGGTTACTGGGGAAACCCTTGAGGACACGGGCGTTTTCGACATCATCGATTTACAGGCAACAACGGCATCCCTGATGATCCCGTCGACGGGTGGTCGGACTCAAGGTGCTTCGATTCGACTGCGCGGATTCGGCTCGCCGCCGTTCCAGCTAGGCATAGAACCGGCAGTAGCCACGTATGTTGACGGCGTGTACCGCAGTCGCTCCGGTGTCGCCGTCAACGATTTGATCGACGTAGCGAGAATCGAGGTCTTGAAAGGCCCGCAGGGCACTTTGTTCGGCAAGAATACGACAGCGGGCGTGCTGCATATCATCACCAACCGTCCTAGCACAGCGGAATTTTCCGGATCGGCGGAGATCGGCTACGAAATGTACAACCGCTTCAGAGCCAAAGGTCACGTGAATGTTCCGATCTCGGAGACCGCCGCGTTTCGTATTGCGGGTATGTTGGGCAAGGGCGATGGCTCTCAAAACCGCCTGATTTTCGACCCTGCGGGAAATGTCGTAGGCAAAGAAGATGACTTGATGGATCTCAATCGTTCAAACGTACATGCGCAGTTGCAGCTTCTTCCCAATGAAAGTCTCGATGTCAATTTCAGTGTTTCCTGGGGCGAGATCGATGAAAACTGCTGTGCTGCCATCTTGCCCGAAAACGGTGAATCACTGGATGTTATTGACAACACAATAGGTAACAGTGACACCACGGACTTGCTATACAGTGCCGAGGTCAAATGGCAGTTTGGGAACGACCTGACGTTGACGTCTGTTACGGCTCAGCAGGATTTTGAGCTGGATAAGATTATTGACGGTGAGTTTACCCAATTTCCATTCCTCGACATTGTCGAGCATGTCGAGCTGAAGGCGTTTACCCAGGAGCTCCGACTGTCCGGTTCGACCGACAAACTACAGTGGACGGTCGGCGGTTTCTATTCCGACGAAGAGATTGACCGTATTCGCGATTTCGTCTGGTTGCCGGGAATCGCCTTCATCGGCGGGACCCCGGGGCTTGGCTCAAGGGATATTTTGTTCCAGGAAGGAGAGAGCTTGTCGCTGTTCGCGCACGGCATCTTTGCTCTTTCCAAAGAATTCTCGGTAACGGCCGGACTTCGCTACAACAATGAAGACAAGACCGGCGGCGGCGAACTTCTGCAGCCCAATCTCAATTTCCTCGGACCTGTCAATGATAGCTACCTGGAGAATGTTGACGAGGATGCAACTACCGGCACACTGAGCCTGCAATACGACTGGTCGGACGACGTCATGACCTATCTGACCTATAGCCATGGCTACAAGGCCGGTGGCATAAACCTGGCTCGAGAGGCGGCCGGATTGCCAGGCAACCCCTCCGATGGCCCGTTTGACGCCGAAACCGCGGACAGCATCGAACTTGGTGCCAAGACGGAACTGATGAACAATCGTCTTCGACTGAACGTCGCATTGTTCCACAACGAGTACGATGATCAGCAGAACCAGACTTTGGTTGGCCAGACGTTTGTCGTCGTGAACGGCGAAGGTGCCGAGGTTGACGGGCTGGAGGTTGAGGCCGCGCTGTCGGCGACTGACAGCCTGATGCTTAATTTCGGCGTGACCATACTGGATACGGAGTTTGCCAGCGGTACGTCGTTCGATGGCGGCGCAACCAATGCTGGGGGTACCGAGTTACCCTGGGCGCCGGACCTGTCTGCGTCGCTGGGCTGGGATTTCAACACGGAAATCAGCAATGCCCTGAGCTTTTTCTGGACGGGCAGCTTCGTCTACAAGGGCGAATACTTTGCCAGCTCCTTCTCCGAACCGGACACTCGCGAGGATAGCAGCAGTATTCTTAACACCAGGCTGGGAGTCCGGAGTGAAAACTGGAGCCTGGCATTGTGGTGCAGAAACTGCACTGATGAGCGGGTAGCTGAAGTCAAGTTCAACAATCCTTTGTTCGGTAATCCGCTGGAGTATTACAACCGGCCTGTCGAGGCAGGGATCACGTTTCGTCGCGACTTCTAGGCGATTGCGCGAATGCTGATTCGACAGCTGTTTCCCTTGCTTGGTCTGGCGGCATGTTTACTGTTCGGGGCCGCGATTGCACACGAATCGGAACACCAATGTGACGGGTTTCGGGACAGTGAAAAACTGGAGCACGACAACAAGGCTGTCGTCGCGCGCGCCATACACGAGATCGTCAACGGCGGCCGTTTCGAATTGGTCGACGAGCTGTTTGCTGATGACCTCGTGGAGCATGACGCGCATCAGGCCAAAGGACCTTCGCCTAAACAGGCGTTCATCGACGCTGTGAAGGGCTTCGATCGGGCCTTTCCCGACGGCATCATGGTGATCGATGCGCAAATAGCCGAAGGCGACATGGTTTCCACCCGATGGCACATGACAGGTACGCATCGCGGCGAGTTCAGAGGCATTGCGGGTACGGGAAGAAGTGTTCGCATTACCGGTATTTTTTTCGACCGGGTAAAGGACGGCAAGCTGGTCGAGACCTGGGCCAACTACGATCTTTATGGCTTGCTTGAGCAAATTCGAGATGATCAGGCAAAGGATGAAACTTGAGCTTTCTGGCCTTCATCCGGACTTTGGTGCCGAGGTCCTGCGTATCGATCTGGCAACGCCGCTCGATGACGTCCTGCGCAATGCGATAGAAGGCGCACTCGAAGTTCACGGCGTACTTCTGTTCCGCGGACAGTCCCTGAATCAGGACCAGCAGATTTCGATGGCGAAGTGCTTTGGCCGGCTGGACTCCGGATTCAAGAAAGTTTCGAAGGCACCGAACCGCTTCAACTACGATGAGTTGCTGGACATTTCCAACGTCAATGACGACGGCAGCATAGCTGCCCACGATCAGCAGAAAATTATCGGCAATGTCGCTAACCAGCTCTGGCATTCCGACAGCTCATTTCAAACCCCTGCAACTTCCTATTCAATGCTGCAAGCTATCGTCCTGCCCGAGAGCGGTAGTGTCACGGAGTTCGTCGATTGCCGGGTCGCCTATGAATCTCTGCCGGCTGATCAACAGCTGGCCCTTGAAGGGCTGGTCGCGAGGCATCATGCACTGCATTCGCGCTGCATGCTGGGCGATGACAATTACAGCGACGAGCAGGTCGCCGCCGTACCGCCCGCCGAATGGCCAATTTTGAAGAAGCAGCAGTCCACGGGACGCACGTCCCTGTTCATCGGTGCTCACGCAAAAGCGATCATCGGCATGACCGTCCCGGAGGGGCGCATGTTGCTCATGGATTTGCTGGAACAAGCCACGCACCCCGACAGAGTCTATCGCCATGAATGGCGGACGGGCGACCTGGTCATGTGGGACAACCGCACTACGCTGCACCGCGGCCGGCGATGGAATATTTCCGAGCGCAGGGAGCTTCGACGAACTACGGTTCTGGCGAACGCGTCCTAGTTCTTGACCGGGACATCTCTGTAGAAGGGTTGTCTTTTCTTGACCGGGTCCAACAGGCTCCAGTCGGTCTCCGCCATTTCGTAGCCTTTTGGAAATGCCGGACCGGCTCGCAAACCGATCGCAACCAATACACGGTCGTCTTCGTAATAGCTGGTTACGACCTGTAACTGAAATTCTTTCCTGAAATCGCCGTCCAGGTGTAGTTCGCAAGTCGCTCGCTGACTACCCTCGTCAAGCGCGAGAAAATCGCTTCCCCACTCTCTCCTGGCCGCCGCGTCAAGCGCACTGACAGCGCGCCGTACCAACGCCGCACTGGATTTGAGCCGGGCGAGCGCTACGGCAAATATGGTTTCGTCCGACGCGCCTGGCACATCGTCATTGGGCGGAATCATTAGTTTCGCGAGCGTACGCAGAACGTTTTGCTCGTGTTCGCCAAAGGCGTTGTCGTGCTGCGTAGCATTGTTCACTGCGAGTCCTCAGTCAAATAGGTTTTCAAGCCGCCGCTTCATTTGATCCGCGATATACAATGCGATGGCCTGGATCGTACTTGTCGGGTTCGCGGCACCCGACGTGACGAACACACTGCCGTCTACAATGAACAGGTTCTTGACGTCGTGAGACCGTCCCCATTCATTGACAACCGAGGTGGCGGGATCCTGCCCCATCCGGGCAGTTCCCATCAGGTGCCAGCCCGCGTAGTCCATCAGTTCGGTCTGGATGACCTCCCGGGCACCTGCCGCCCGCAGAATCTCGGTGCCGGTCTTGAAGCTGTGTTCGAGCATTGCCCGACTATTGTCGCTCAGCCGGTAGGTGATCTTTGGCGCAGGAATGCCGTTGCTGTCTGTGAGTTCCGAATCCAGCGTGACCTGGTTGCGCTCCTCGGGCAGGTCTTCGCAGATTGACACCAGGCCTGCCATCTTGCCAAAAACGGCTGCGTGATCGGCGTGGTATCGCTGCCCCCAGCCGATACGCCCGCTTTCCAGCCCGTCGAGTGCGGTCTTCGCAGGCCCTCTGCCACGAGCGAGCTCGAATGTGTAGCCCCGCACGAATCCGCGCGACGCATCCGTTTCGTAGAATTCCTGGCTCCAGAGTCCGGTAGCTATGGGGCCCTTGTAGGCCTCAAGTGGCTCATCGAATATCCCCTTGATC
>JAOUNK010000253.1 GCA_029881015.1 Gammaproteobacteria bacterium
ACTCCTGTATGTCTGTTTCAGTTCGAATCACACGCGCGTCTCCGTGAAAGGTAAGCGATTCTGGTCTAAAAACGGTATCAGGGCCATCGAAAAAGCCAGGAACCGGCCTGTTCCGCGCGGCGGCCATGATGCTCAAAGGATCGGCACGACTCAAGTCCTCTTACTGGTGACCTTCACTTCCTGAGGACACCGAAATGAAACCAGACAAACCGTTCCGCATGGCATTCCCGCTGTTGCTGGTCGCCAGCCTTGTTTGTGGGCCCGATGCCTACGCCGGCGATTTCTATGTTGGCGCCGACCTCAATCGAACGTATGTCGATGAAAGCGTCGATATCGACGGTACAGACATCTTGCTCGACGGCGAGGCCACCGGTATGCGGCTGGCCTTCGGCTATGCGTTCAACGACTACTTCGCGGCTGAAGTCGCACACGTCGATTTTGGCAGCCTGGATGAGTCGGCGCTGGGCCTTAGCCTGTCCGCTGAAGCCGACGGGCAAGAGCTTTCCATCCTGGGTCGAGTGCCGCTCGGTGAGCGCGTGGCGCTGTATGGCCGCCTTGGCTATATCTCCTGGGACGGGGATGTCAGTGTTGAAACGGAGTCGGCGGGCATCTCGGGCAACGACCTGTCCGTCGGTGCCGGCCTTGAATTCGCCGTTGGCGAGAGCCTGACGGTGGGCATGAGCGTGACGAAGTACCGGCTCGACGACCTTGATTTTGCCTTGCTCGGCGCGGGTATTCGCTACCGGTTCTGACTAGACTGGTATTCGACGGCGGCCGGTCTGTTTTGAAGGATTGGACGCCGTCGAGCCCTCTTACTGGTATCGGGATACGGAGTCATGGCCAAGTGACGATCAGGGCTGACAAAAAGCTCGCGGAGCGTGTGCAGAGCGGCGATCGCGCGTCATTCGAGGCGTTCTTCCGGGGCTATTATCCGCGACTGTATCGTTTCGCGCTGGTCCGCCTGAATAACGATGAGGACCTGGCCGACGAAACGGCCCAGGTCGTCCTGTGCCAGGCCATTTCGAAACTCGAAACCTATCGCGGCGAAGCGCCACTGTTCTCGTGGTTGTGCACCTTCTGTCGCTACGAGGTATCGAAGCAACTCAAGGCCCGCCGGCGCGCGCAGGGTGATACACCGCTCATCGAAGACGACCCTTCGGTCCGGGCAGCGCTCGACTCGTTGCTGGCGAATACCAGCACGGATCCCGACGCAGCGGTCTACCAGCATGAGATCCGCCGCCTCGTCAAAGTGGCGCTGGATCATCTACCGTCCCTGTACGCCGACGCGCTGGAGGCAAAGTACGTGCACGACATGACCGTGCAGGAGATCGCGGCGGTGATCGGCAAATCGCCAAAGGCGACCGAATCCGTGCTGACGCGTGCGCGAAATGCATTCAAGGAAAATTTCAATTCACTGTTTGGCGAAGAGTATGCGGGACATCCGACAACTCTGTCGCCGGTTGAGTACTAGTATGTCAGACAGGAACTACACATCGCCGGACGCCGGATCTGCCAACGATGACGTTGGGCATCTCATTCGATATGCCGGGGCGCGCGAAGATGTTGTGGCAGAGCGTGCCGCCAACGCGCATGCCCGCGTGCTGGAACACTGGCAGCAGGAAACAGCGGGTCGGCAGCATGCCCGTCAGCAGCGGTACAGGATCCGGTATGCCGCCGCCGCGGCAATTGCATTGGCGGCGATTTCGGCGCTTTGGGTGCTGTCCTCGTTAACGCCACCTGCAGAGGCCCTGTTTGCAACGGTCGCAAGCACCAGGGGCGATGCGTATCTCGGCGATACCCCGCTAAACAAAGGGGACCGGATCGATGTGTCGGCAACGGTCCATACCCTTGCCGATGGGCACGTGGTGCTGGACCTGGTGAACGGCCATGAGGTACGCCTCGATGAGAACACGAGGATGAACGCCCGGGACGTTGATCGCTTCGGACTCGAGCGAGGCGCCGTATTCGTACGCTCGGGCGCGGGCATCGAGACATCGGTGTTCATCGAAACGCCGTTCGGTATAGCGTCAGATCTGGGCACGCAGTTCCAGGTACGACTGGAGCGCCGCTCCATCATCGTGAGTGTGCGCGAGGGTCTCGTGCAGCTGGAGAAATCGAGCAGGGACCGTGTCAACATCGAAGACGGCAATCTCTATATCCTCTCTGACGATGGCCTTAGCCAGTTCCGGCAGGTCGCGGCCGATGACGAGATCTGGGGCTGGGTGGACGCTGCGCCATCGTCCTTCGACATCCAGGGCGAGACGCTGGCCAGTTACCTGGCCTGGTTTGCGCGTGAAATCGGAGCGGAGCTCGAATGGGCGGACGAAGCATCCATTGCGGCTGCCGCGACGACGTTGCTCAGCGGCAGCATTGAAGGAGCGACCCTCAAGGAAGGTTTCGATGAAGTACGCCGTATTGCACCGTTCGACTTCGAGATGACCAACACAACGCTGCGCGTAAAGGTCCTCTAGCATGCGGTGGCAACTACCCTGGTTGCTGGTCGCCGCCTGGCCGTCCTGTGTGATAGCGGCACCGATCGACGCAACGATGTCTCTCGCCGAGGCGATCGATGCCGTCCGCGCCGAGGGTGTGCCGGTGTCGTATTCCTCCCGACTCGTCGATTCGGGCATGCGAGTGCGGTCAGTACCGCAAAGCAACGAGCCCCTTGCCGCTCTCCGCGAAGCGCTCGCGCCATTCGGGCTCGAGCTCAGCGCCGGCCGCGACGGCCGTTACCTGGTTGTGCGCAGCAGTACGGCCAGCAACGTGGCAGACGATCAGTTCGAGCCGCAGACCGGGACGCCGTCGCGACCGACGATCGACGAAATCACTGTCGTCGCCAGCCAGCACAACCTGTTCGACCAGGACGGCGCGTCGCGGCAGTTCCTGAGCGGTGATGAGATAGAGCTGATGCCACACCTCGCCGACGATGCGTTCCGCGCCCTGCACAGACTACCGGGTGTAGCAGCGAACGATTTCCAGGCGCCTTTCAACCTGCGCGGCGGTCACCTGGGCGAACTCGGCGTGCGCATCAACGGTATGGAGGTCATCGATCCCTACCACATGCGAACCCTGTACCGGCCGCTGAGTATCATCGACCCCGGCATTATCGGTGCGGCGCAACTCGTGTCGGGTGGCATGACCGTGGAGACCGGCAACTACCTGAGCGGGATGGTGAACATAGAAACCGACCGTCTCGACTCACATGCGCAGCATGAGGTTGGTGTGAGCTTCATAACCGCGGTGGCGCGCAGCAAGGGCTGGTTCGCCGGCGGGCGTGGCGACTATCTTTTCTCGGTCAGGCGCGGCTGGCTCGACCTGATCGCCTCCGAGGTGGCCGATGACAGCGGCGAACTTTCACCGGAGTACTTCGACACGTTTCTGCAGGTGTCCTATGACCTGACGCCGGCAACCGCGGTGCAGGCACATGTGCTCTATGCAAGTGATGAAGTTCGCTTTATCGACACGGGGGACGGCGAGAATCTTGCAGAAGACTCCTCGTCACTGTACGCGTGGGTGACGCTCGACTCGGAGCCCAGTGACCAGCTACGCCTGAAAGGATCGCTGTTCTCCGCGAACACAAATGGGAAGGAGGATGGTCACCAGATAAACCCGCCGGACGAGGTGATACTGCGAGACTACGAAACTGGCTCGTCCTACGCCGGTGCGGAGACACAGGTCGAGTATCGGCTTGCGTCCAACCACCTGTTTCGTTTCGGTGCGCGCTACCGCGAATTCTCCAGCGATTACGACTACGACCTGGATTCGACTCGCCAGACTTCGCTGTACAACAACGGCCTGCCATTCACGATACTCCGGGATGTTGCCGGCGAGGTGGAGGGCGACGATGTCGGAATCTATGCCGCGTATCGTGTCGGGCTAACGGCATCGGTCGTCCTCGAGGCAGGACTTCGTTGGGACCGGTACAGTAAGATAGACGACCGGTCCTACAGCGAAATCTCGCCGAGGTTGAACGCCAAGTGGTCGCTGGGTGATCGCACGGAGCTGCGCGCAGCCTGGGGCCGATATCACCAGCCGCAGTTTCTGAACGAACTCGATGCCATCGACGGAACGCTCGACTGGTTCGCGCCGGAGAAAGCGGAGCATCGTGTGGTCGGGCTGTCGCACGCGTTCCTGTCCGGCCCTGATTTCACACTGGAAGCTTACGACAAACGTTATCGAAACCCGCGACCGCGCTTCGAAACAGTCCTCGATTTTTACGAATTCGCGCGCGAGAGCAATTTCGACCGCGTCCTTGTAAGACCGTCCTCCGCCAGGGCCTACGGTATCGAAGCGTCGCTTCAGCAGCGCAAGGGTCGTAGCGTCGATTGGTGGCTCAGCTACTCGTGGTCCAATGTGCATGATGTCGTCGACGGCGTCGACGTGCCGCGAAACTGGGACCAGCGCCACGCGGTGACAGCCGGTCTGAGTTGGCGAAGCGACAAGTGGCGCGCAACCGCCATTGGCCGCTACCGAAGCGGCTGGCCCCGCACACCGTTCGTTCCGGTTCCCGTCTTCGATCTGGAGGGTAATCTTATTGGGGTCGAGCCGGATTTGTCCGGCCGAAACTCGGCGCGATTCGACGACTACTCGAGGGTGGATGTGAGGGTCGCTCGTGACTTCCGCGTCAGGCGTGGCGAGCTGACGGTGTACCTGGAGGTGTTCAATATCTTCGATGCCCGGAACCCGTGCTGCACCAGCAATCACATCCTGAATCTTGCCCAGGGCGTGTCCGTTTCGCCGGTCGTCGACGACTATCTGCCCCGTTTCCCTTCGTTCGGGTTCCTCTGGCGATTCGGCCAGGGTGTTGCATCCAAGCCCTGAAGCGGCGCCTCGCAGGCGTGCGTGAAGGCGTCCGTCATGACGACGGCAAGCCGGTCGAGGAAGCTGTCGACGTCGTCGATCGCATGAAATGTCGAGTATCCTTTTTCCAGGAAGTCCTGCATCGCCCCGAAGCCCGCTGCGTGCGCGGGGTGGTGCATGGCGCGCAGGGTCAGGCCGAGCGTCGAACTCCGTACGAGCTTCTTCAGTGAGTGGCCGAGATCGAGGGTCAACTGGATGAGCTCGCGGCACTCGTCGAGCGATGTCGATTGACGGAACGCCTTGCAATAGTCTCTTTCGGATATCGCTGCAGGCCGGTCGGCGTCGTCGAACAGGCGCCGGCAAATATCCAGATCGATCGA
>JAOUNK010000254.1 GCA_029881015.1 Gammaproteobacteria bacterium
TAACCGACTCTTCCTTTTCCTCACAGAGCTTGACGAACGGCCGCCAGAAATCGTCGAGCAGGGGCACCCACTCTTTATGCCCCAGGGAAACCTCGTCGAGATCGTCTTCAAGGCGAGCCGTGAAGTCGTAATCGACGTATTTCGTGAAGTGTTCCGTCAGGAAGCCGATCACGATGCGGCCGATGTCCGTCGGGATAAAACGCTTGGCGTCCATCTCGACGTATTCGCGATTCTTGAGCGTGGCGATGATGCTCGCGTACGTCGAAGGACGGCCAATCCCGTACTCCTCGAGCGTCTTGACCAGGCTCGCTTCGGTGAAGCGAGGGGGTGGCTCGGTGAAGTGCTGTTCGGGCCGCAACTCCTCGAGCTTGATCGTGTCGCCCTCGGCGATCTCGGGAAGTAGGCGGTCGCCGTCGTCGTCCTTCGAGTCGTCCTTGCCTTCCTGGTATACGGCCATGAAGCCCGGCTCGACCAGCACGGAGCCGTTCGCGCGCATGCGATGCCCGGCGTCTGCCGGCCCAACCGCCATCTCGATCGCCACCGTATCGAACACGGCCGGCACCATCTGGCAAGCCATCGTGCGCTTCCAGATCAGCGAATACAGTTTGTACTGGTCCCCGTCGAGCGAACCCTTGATGTCGTCAGGGACAAGTGCGGCGGAGGTCGGACGAATTGCTTCGTGTGCCTCCTGCGCATTCTTCGACTTGTTCTTGAATACGCTGGGCTCATCCGGGACGTTCTGCTTGCCATAACGCTCCGCGATGACATCGCGTATCTCGGCCACGGCTACGTCAGCCAGCGTTACCGAGTCCGTACGCATGTAGGAAATCAGGCCCACCTGGCCTTCGCCCGGCAGCTCGATGCCTTCATAGAGCTTCTGCGCAACGCGCATGGTGCGCTGCGTGTTGAAACCGAGCTTGCGCGAGGCCTCTTGCTGCAATGTTGAAGTCGTAAAGGGCGCGGCCGGATTGCGCCGGCGCTGGCGCTTGGTGACCGTGAGCACCGTGAACTCGCCGCCTGCCGCATCGAGCAACGTCTTCTCAACATCGCGCGCAGCGTCCTCGTTCTCGAAGCTGAACTGTTCGACCTTCTCACCTTTGTAGGCGACAAGGCGCGACGTAAAGGGCTGCTCCTTCTTACTGACATCCGCCTCGATGGTCCAGTACTCGCGTGCCTTGAACGCTTCGATCTCGAGTTCGCGCTCGACGATCATTCGCAATGCCGGGCTCTGTACGCGACCGGCACTCAGTCCACGCTGCACTTTTTTCCACAATAACGGCGAGAGGTTGAAACCGACTAGGTAGTCGAGCGCGCGACGCGCCTGCTGCGCGCCGACGAGGTCGCTGGAAAGCTCGCGGGGGTGAGCCACGGCGTCCTGCACGGCCTGCTTTGTGATTTCGTGAAAAATGACACGATGCACTTCTTTCGATCCGAGCGCTTTTCTTTCCTTGAGCAACTCGATCAGGTGCCATGAAATAGCTTCGCCTTCACGATCCGGGTCAGTCGCGAGGTACAGGGCGTCGGCCTTCTTGAGCGCGCGAATGATTGCGTTGACGTGCTTTTCGTTGCGCTCGATCACCTGGTACTTCATCGCGAAGTTGCTGTCCGGATCGACGGCGCCTTCCTTGGGGACCAGGTCACGGACATGGCCGTAGGAGGCCAAGACGTCGAAGTCCTTACCCAGGTATTTGCTGATGGTGCTCGCCTTGGCAGGCGACTCAACAATCACAAGATTCTTTGACATCTGTCTGGTACGACCCTTTGGTTGGGGTGCAAAAAACGAAAAACCGCGGCATGTGCCGCGGTTGAATTACATGCTTGACCGCTGAGTGTCAAGGAAACCGGGTTCGGGCGTTAGTGCAGCATGTCCGAAGTTTCCTCGAAAACGAGGTCTTCCATACGCGCGTACGCGAGCTCCTGTCCGGGCTGGCTGAACAGGACCATCAATACGACCCACTTGATCTGTTCCACGTCGATATCGGTCGATTCCAGCGCCAGCAGGCGGTCCACAAGGATCTCGCGCTGCGGTGGCGACAGGATGCCGATCTGCTCGAGGTAGGTGATATAGCCGCGGCAATGCGCATCGAGCCGTTCATGCTCGAACTCATTGAAGATGCGGGTACCGTGCGTCGTCTGGCTGCCGTAGTTCAGGCTTTCCTGCTGGTCGGTCAGGCCATCCAGCCAATCGAGTGCGCGCTCGATCTCCGTATCGCCAAAGCCGGCTCGCGAGAGTTCCATGCGCAATTCGTTCTGATCGGGTTCGGGGTCGTCCTCTGTGTCGACGTATGTTTCGAAGAGATACATCAGTACGTCGAGTACGTTTTCTTTCATGCCTGGAGCGGCTCCTTGCGCAATCGTGTTTAGCTGACCGGCCTAGCGCGCCAAGGCATATCGTCCGCCGGACAAGGACTCCACTTCTCCATGGAGCTCCAGGATCAGAAGCATGGAGGAAAGCTGATCGATCGTCAATCCGGATTGCTTTTCGAGCTCATCGATGCTGACCGGGTCGTAACCGAGGACTCTGCGCAGCTCGTCATAGTCGTCATCGCCGAGGTCCGGCGGCGCATCGCCGGCCGTTGATTCTTCAGTGGTTTCCAGCATATGGCCTGCCAGCGGGCTCAGCTCGGCAAGAATGTCCGCGGCCGTCTCGACGAGCTTCGCGCCTTGCCGAATGAGTTCGTGACAGCCGCGTGCCAGCGGATTATGGATAGAACCGGGCAGCGCAAAGACTTCGCGACCCTGCTCAGCGGCGAGGCGTGCCGTGATCAGTGAGCCGCTGCGGCGCGCTGCCTCGACGACCAGCGTGCCGAGACTCAGTCCGCTGATCAAGCGGTTGCGTTCGGGAAAATGCCAGCGCTCCGGTGCCGCGCCGAGCGGGTATTCGCTGACCAGCGCGCCATTGGCGGCGATGGCATGCGCAAGCTCGCGGTTGCCGGGCGGGTACACGCGATCGATGCCCGTGCCGAGGAACGCGATGGTCTTGCCGCCGGCGTCGAGTGCGCCCTCGTGTGCGGCGGCATCGATGCCCTGGGCCAGTCCGCTGACTATGACGAAGCCGCGGCGCGCCAGGTGCCGGGAGAAATCGTGGGCGTTGCGACGGCCGCCCTGCGTCGGGTTGCGGCTGCCGATGATGGCGAGGGCCGGCAGATGCAACGCATCGATGTCACCGTTGACGTACAGGACCAGCGGCGGTCCGGGGATCTGCGTGTACATCTCGGGGTAGGCGTCGTCGCCCCAGGCAACAAGGTAATGCCGGTCTTCGCCAAGCCAGGCAATGGCTGCCGCGATGGCCGCCTCGTCCGGCGACGTGATGGCCGCGCATTTCTCATCGGACAGTCCCGTTTCGGCGAGGCGACTGCGAGCTTGCTTAACGATCGCGGCTGGCGTACCGAAGTAGTCGAGCAGCGTTTGCAGATCGGCAACACTCAGAAAAGCGTGGGCGAGGATCAGCCAGGAGCGGCGGTCTTGTTGCATGGCAAAATAATACCGCGTCGGCGCACTGCGCCGCGCGGTATAAATTGCAGATGATCAGGAGTTTCTAGAGCGGATTGCGCACCGTGTCATGAACATGAATAGCTTGCGTCGCTTCCATGACCAGGCCATAGCTGATGCGGTCATAGGTCTTGAAGAGCATGACCGTGCCAGCTTCTTCTTCCGGCAAACGGACCGTGCCGCCGCCAAAGCGGTCGTTGACCACTTCGCCGGTCTGGAACACGGTGAGGACATCGCCTACCGACAGACCGTCATTCGCGCCGCGGTTCATCACGACAACCATGTACTGGCCGATCTGCGTGACACCGCCGACGACAGAAACAATGCGGCCGTCAACAGGGCTGCTCGGCGTGCGCGGGAAGAAGTTCAGCGGAATGTCGACCTCTTCGGGTAACAGGCGATCACCGGGCTTGGCTTCCATTGATGTATCCGTCAGTGCGACGGTTGCCGGGTCGCCGCCGCGACGCAGGCGGCCGTCGCCAACGGAAATACCCTGGTAGCCGATCAGGCGGTTGTCATCGGGGTCGTAAAGCGGGTCACCGATATGCACGACGCTGAAGCGAACTCCGGGCGTGTCCTGGGTGATGCCACGCACGTAAATTTCATTGCCTGCCGAAGCGATCAGGTGGTCGCCACGGGTTTCGAGCAGGTATGGCAGTGCGTCGGCCTGGTCTTTCTCGAGAATGACGCCCGAGCTCAGGAACGCCGCCACATCCTCGTAGGGAATGCTGCTGATCGCCTCGGTCAGCGGCGTGACGCGCGCCTGCGGCGACATGCGATAGGTCGATGCGCGGACGTTCGTGATGCGCGGCTGCCCGTCGATGTACACGAGGCCAAGCACGTCACCCGGATAGATAAGGTGTGGGTTCACGATGTCCGGGTTGACATACCAGATTTCGGGCCAATACCAGGGATCTTTAAGAAAGGTTGCCGCGATGTCCCACAAGGTATCGCCCACCTGGACGACATACTCGTTCGGGTGTCCTGCGGCCAGCGGCACGGGCTCACTGATGCGCTCGACCACGGGCTCATAGGCCGCGGGTGCAGAGTAACTGCTCTGAGTCGGCTCCAGCGAAGTACTTCCGGAGGTCGACGCCGGAGTGGCTTGGCTGCTTTCGTATGCGGGCGGATTGGCCCCGCAACCGGCCAGCGAGAGGGCCAGTGTGGCAGCGGTCAGCCGAAGGCTGGATTTCAGGCTAGTGTTGCTGAGTGACATGTCGCGAGGACTCCCTACAAACAATTCGGTTTAGGCCTGTACTTTCAAGGCGTTGCTATACTATGTCGTGCCGGTACTGCCGAGGCTGCTAATTACGTCACATTTCCGGCCCCGAATACCGTCGTAAAGGGTGCATTTCTCGCGGCATTGTCTGACATCTTATTCAATAAAGTCAAACATTTAGGTCGCATTTATAGGAATTTACGCGAAAACAGCGCTGGTTTTATTATGTTGCAAAACAGCGATTGTGCGCGGCTGGCGGGCCGAAAGGCTCAATGGAAATTATGGCAAAACTGAAGATATTGGAGTTTCCCGACCCCCGGTTGAGGAAAAAAGCGGTCCCCGTAGAGGTGGTGGATGACGCCCTGCGAACGCTCATCGGCAACATGTTCGAAACCATGTACGACGCGCCCGGCATTGGCCTTGCCGCGACGCAGGTCGACATGCACCAGCGCCTGCTGGTCGCCGATA